>JBDHHL010000338.1:0-8951 GCA_039589375.1 Gemmatimonadota bacterium
ACAGGCGAGACCGTTCCCGAAGGCCGTCTCCCGGTGACCGTCAGCGAGCGATATCCTCTGGGCAGCGGAGTGGGTTACTGAGAGCGCTCTTCTATCGCCATCCAGTCGGTGTCAGCGGCCTCGAACTCCTCTTGGTCCTGCTTGGTGCTCGGCCTGATCACCAACTCGCAATAATCATCACCGTCAGTTAGCGCCTTGGTGTGGACGTACTTGCATCGCGGATCGAATTCCATGGCACTTGCCGGATCGACGAAACAGTAGATGCGACCGAGCGCCTCCGCACTGTGCTCCCGCCACACTCGGCCCATTACGCAACCGTACACTCTGGTGCGCTTCTCGCCATCGACTTCGACCTGTTCGATGCGCTCGTGCCTCGGCAGAAGGGTCCAGCCCCTGTGCGACCGCGCGTTCCCGCTTCGCGCGGCCGATCTTTCTGCTGTATTCCGTGATCGCGCGCGCGATTGTCTTCCGTCCCTCTTCCTCGCCCAACTGGTCGACCAACACCTCCGCGAAGGCGAGGTGCAACAGGCCGAGTCTCCGGCAGGCCAGGGCCACCTGTCGCTTCGCCTCCTCCAGCGAGATGGATTCAACCGTATCGTTCCCGGCCTTCATTTCCCCTCCTTGGTGCTCGCCAGCGGTCGGCGGATGACCATCTCCGACAGCGGCGGCCGTGCAGATTTGATGCTACCGATCGCCGTCCAGCCGACGGCGATGTGAAGGTCGATCTCGTAGTAGTCCGGCAGGCCGTAGCGTTCCTTGAACTTCTCTCCCGTGTCGCTCGTCTTCGCTGTCTTCTTCAACTCGGACAGCCAGACAGCACCCAGGCCGAGTGCGTGGGCCATGAGCAGCATGTGATCGGCAGCGGCCGCTGCGTCGTACCCGGGATTCTGCGGCACGAGCTTGTCCTGTCCGACCGCGCAGGCCACTCGCGTGTCGTGAGCGATTACGATGATGACCGCGGCGTTCTTCGTTGAGATGTCGCTCCAGACCCACGACTTCTCCTCGGCGCCTTTGAGCACGATGAACCTGAGGTGGCCAAGGTTGCAGCCGATGGGCGCTGCTCGGCCCGCCTCGAGGATCTGATCGATCATCTCGTCGGGCACTTCCTTGTCCAGCCAGTCCCGAATCGAGCGGCGCTGGTAGATCAACTTGTGGACGGTCGCCATCTCTTCGTCGGTGAACGGCGTAGGCAGCGGCTCCTCTAGGGGAACCGGTTCTCCAACTCGGATCTTCGCCGCAATGTCGAGGTATCTCTTCACCCACACGATGTCGGGCGTATCCTCCGGAAGGCCTCTCTCCCTCCACACGTCGAACACCAGCTGCGCCTGCAACCCGAAACCCTCGATCGGTTGTGCCTTGCCTCTCACAAGAATGGGGTAGAGCGGCACCTCGATGTTGTGGTGAACGCGCTCGCGCAGCAGACCGGCGAGCGCTTCGGGCTCGAGCCTTTGGAGGTCTTCTTTGGCGTATTCGACGAACGTCAGTTTGACTTTTGTTTTGGAGGCCACTGTTGTCTCCTCACTCGTATCCCCGGCGACAATCCGTTGGGTGATTCATCGACTTGGCCGAGCGAGTACGAGCACGCAAGCCACGGTTCCTACCACGCCGATGGCTAGAGGGACCACGTGCGTGCCGTCTCTCAGCAATCCGACCAACCCGTAGAGGGCCAGGGCGTTGGCCCCAAGGTTCACGATCAACCCCCATACCCGTCCAGAGAACGGCCCGTAGCGCCGGTCGAAGTCGATCATCGAACCCACCATCCCAAGCGATTGAATATGTAGATGATGGCCACGCTGTTGAGCAGGGTGATCTGCAGTAGGATGCCCACATTCCACCAGTATGACTTGCAGCGATCCTCGCCTAGCACCTTGCGGTCGTTCAACAGCAGGTAGAACGACCAGCCGACGACGGTGATGGACAGCGACAGAAACGCGGCTATCGCGATCACCAACCATACCGGCCGCGGATACCAAACGGCGAGGAAGCCTATCTGTGGAAGCAGCGCGCATATGCGCCAGCGCCAGGATCGCGTGTCGGGTTCCCAGCCGAATGCTTCGTGGATCGCTATCGCTCCGGCGAGGCTCATCCCCACGGTGGTAGTCACCGGAACCGCTAGGAAGGCGACGTAGAACACCAACTGCGACCATGTCTTGCCGAGCAGCGGAGTGAGGGCGCCGGCAAGCTCAACTGCTGTCTCGGGGTGAGTTCCGCCCAGCTGATGCAGCGTGCCTGCGAAGACCGCCACGACCATGTAGTTGATCAGCACGAATGGAAGGAATAGGCCAAAGATGATGTCGAACCTGGCCAGCGTCTCGTGTTTTCGTCCCCAGCCGCGAGCGAGGCCCGCGTACTGAAACAGGATCCAGTCCATGACGCCGACGGCCGCGGCCGAAGTGGCGACGAACAGATCCACTCCCTCGACGCCGGACGGAAGCCACGGCACGAACGAACCGCGCAACATCGCTCCCCAATCCACACCGACCAGCAGCAGGCATAGCCCGAAACTGATCAACATGACGGCGATGCAGAGCTTCATGAAGTTCTCGACCAGCGCGATGCCGCGCTTTCCGCGCTGGCCGTAGCTGAGCACCAAGAAGCTCGTCACGGCCATGAACACCACCCAGTTGACCTGTCGGGGGAACTCGAACCCCAGCATCGGAGTGAGCGACTCGATCAGGTGGGTGCCAAGGCTGTACTGGCCGTAGTTGAAGATGATCGCGACCGCCGCCGTCCCGACCAGGCCGGTGAGCAGCGAGCCGACAATCCAGCCGTGACGGCGGTTCTGCTCGGCGATGACGCGGAAGCCGCCGCGGCAGGTGAACCTCGCCGCCGCTGCCATCATGAAGATCCCCAGCCCCATGGAGACCCAAAGCAGCCAGAGCGTCTTGTATCCGAAACGCGCTCCGGACAGCATCGCTGCCGTGAGAGTGCCCGCGCCCAACGTGGTTGCGGCGTCTATGAACCCGGGACCGCCCAGTCGCAGGTAGCCCCAGCCGCGGATCCAGGCCGGCCGCTGCCGCAGCCGTTCGAGTTCAGCGACCTCGGCCTCGATCTCTTGTGGAGGGATAGCCTCAGCGATCGGGTAGCGCGGCCGTTCTCGTGCGGGCTCGTCTTCTGTCATGTGCTTGGTAAGGGCAGAGCTGTGTGGTTGCGAACGCGGAACTCATTGTACGACGCAGAACAACGTGTTGCCAGGGGCTGACGTGCGGATCCGTAGCAAGGAGACGTCGAGTGTCGGCTCAGCTTTGCTCGGCGGGTGGAATTTCCTGAGGCCGCTCCTTTGCCACCAGCGCGAGCCGCTCGGCCACGGCCTCCATCTGCCGCCGGCGTTGCCGCGCCCAGCCGGGTAGACGGAGCGCGCCGATACCGAACAATCCAAGTCCGATAGCCGCCAGGGAGACAAGAGCTGTCAGCGACCCGGCGAGCCCGCCGGTCACGGCTGACGCGATCAGGGTTGCCGCGGCGATTCCCATGAGCCCGATCCCCGCGGTCATCTGGCCGCGGGCGTCGCCCTTGACGGTTTGGAGGCGAAGCCGGTGTCCGGTGGCAGTTGGCTCGAGGAGAGCCTTCAGGTTGCCGTTCGTCCACTGGCGGAAGGGCCCGTCGTATCTGACCGAGCCCCGCGCGTCGAAAGTCTCGCGCAGATCTCCCACCAGGTGCTCCCACTCCTCCTCGGAGAGCCGCCGGCCGAGATCTATCGTCCGGCCGACGCCGATCGGCAGACCGAGGAACTTCTTTGAGGTCGGACGCCCGCCTTGATCGATCGATCTTGCCGCGTCAGCTACCAGCTCGGCCGGTATACCCACGTCGCTGCCGATCTCCTGCAATTCGGCCAGAGTCATGCCCTCACCTGGGGGCAGTTGACGCCGGGCCGTTTGTTGGGCCTGGGCCGCCCGCTCGAAGATCGCTGCGACCTCCTCCTCGCTGTATCGTCGCTCGGTCATAGCACCTGCAAGATCGCTGGACCCGCCTTCCGAAGCAAACCAAACTGGACCGCGTCGCAGTGCCCCTGCCGTCTAATTACTGGGGCGCGATGAAGTAGCCGCTCAGTTTCCAAATCCCATCGGCCGTCCGCATGGGGACCACGGTCTCGATCGCCGCCTCTAGGTTCTCGAACGAGGTTTGGAAGCGAATCACTACGTACTCACCCTTCGGGGCGTTTGGCGGGTCCGTCATGAACTCGGCCGATGCAAGCTCGCGCGACTCGAGGGCACCGAGCGGCTTTCGGACCTGATTCAGTGAGTCTTCCCAGCCCTCCTTGGTGACGGCCGCTTGGAACACGGGCGCGGCGGCGTCCCAGCTCTCCGCGTAGCTCCCGGAGTCTACCAGCGCAAGCCAGGCTTTGGCGGCGGCTACAGCTTGCTGTTCTTGGTCATTCTGGCCGGCGGCGAGCGCGGGTAGGCTCATCAGCACCCCGGCCGTGACCCAACCCACCAGCGTGATCCGCGCGAGACCCTTCATGTCATCGTTCCTTTCGTTGGCGAGAGGAGTACCTAATGATAACCACTATGACGAAATTCGGCGGCGGGCCTGTTTCGACACGGCTTCCCGGTCTGCAAACACAGGAATGGTGCCGGCGTGTATCAGCGGCTCTTGGCGCCAGTCTTCGGCTTTGGAAGCAGGCGAGCCCGGGTGGTGACGCACTTCTCGTTGCTCTGCCAGCGTGCAGTCAGCATCTTGTGTGCAGCCCAACCGTCAGCGCTCCAGTCGCAGTGTGCGATGTAGGTCGTACGATCTAGCGTCGGCGTACATAGGCCTGCGTGAGCAGGGGGGCCAATGGCCAACGAGAGCCTTCTTTCGGATCACGATCATCCGCTGGTCATCGAGACGGCCGCCGCGCTGTCACAAGCGTCCGAGACAGATCTTCAGTTGCTCGAGGCCCTTTTCTATTTCGTGCGCGACCGCATCTCATTTCGTTTTCCCTCGACGTTTGGCCAGTGGGATAAGGTCAAGGCTTCCAACGTCATTCAGTGCGGCTTTGGCTACTGCAATACGAAGGCAACCCTCCTTGTGGCGCTCTGTCGTGCCTGTGGATTAACCGCGCGAGTACATTATGGATTGATCCGCGCCGAGATCATGCGAGGTATCTTCCCGTCCTTCGCGTTCCCGTTCATGGGAGATAGCGGCCCACATTCGTGGACCGAAGTGGAGATCGAGGGAGAGTGGAAGCCCATCGATAGCTACATCAACGATGAAGAGCTGTATCGAGCGGCGCGAGCCCGGCTTGAAGAGACGGGTAGATCGCTCGGATACTCTCTCGCATGTGTTGATGGGAAATGCAGCTGTGAGTTCAACTTCGGCGACAAGGGATTCGTACACATGGGCGCGGTCGTCGAGGACCATGGCGTGTGGGAAGATGCATCGCAGTACTTTGCGACAGATAGGTACGCTACGTTCAAAGGCGTACAACGGCTCTTGTATCCTGTGGTTGCTTCGATTCGAAGTACTGCCTGACCCGGCCTGTCATGCGAAGCGCTCGAGAGCTTCGGTATGCCGCTGTGGACCGAAGGGCCGGGCTGGGAGTTCACGGAGGTAGTACGGATCGGTGCGCTGGATGGGCCGCCCGAGTATCAGTTCGGCAATATCGCGGGCATTCAAGTGCTATCGGATGGCCGTATCGTCATCGTCGACGCGATGAATTACAACGTGCGCTTCTTGGCGCCGGACGGGGCGCACTTACGTACGGTCTTGAGAAAAGGGGAGGGCCCCGGCGAGCTCGGCGGCGGGGGCCATGCGCTGTTTAGGGGGCCAGGGGATACCCTGCTCGTAGGCGACGGGGGTGCAGGGCGGGTGCACGTCCTGGCTCCGGATGGGACCTACCTCGAGACCTATTCCAGGTTGCCGAAGGACGGGTACACCGGCGGCTACTGGCGTGCCGGGAGGCTGACGGGTCGCATAACGTCGCTACACCGCCCGCTCCGGGGTTCTGACGGGACGCTTACGGATACGCTCGATATCCTGCTCGAGCGCGACGTGCACG
Source organism: Gemmatimonadota bacterium (assembly GCA_039589375.1). GTDB lineage: Bacteria > Gemmatimonadota > Gemmatimonadetes > Palauibacterales > KS3-K002 > JASFMO01. The sequence continues at coordinate 5,981 of JBDHHL010000338.1, forward strand.
GCGGGATCGTCGATACCCTCGCTCGACTTCCCTCACGCCATGTCCTAAACCGTGCTCACGAAGGAGTATTCCGCCGCTATTACAACGCCAACTGGTGGCACCAGGCATGGGGCGACGACCACCTGATCGCCCGCACCGACCGATATCGCTTCAATTTCCACGGCCCAGACGGAGTGCTCAAACGCGTCGTAAGCATGGCACGGGAGCCGCTGGCGATGACCGACGCGGATCGTTTGCTGTTCCTCTGGCGCTGGGATGAGCTATTTCGGGAGAACAGTGTCCCGGCGGACCGGTGGGCTGAGATCAAGTCCAGGATCACTTTCGCGGATGCCTACCCGCCCTACGCCTGGTTCAATATGGGTCCCGGGGGCACCCTCCTCGTGCAGCGGGTCTGGCCGGTGCGCGACCTCGGTGAGGAGGGTAGAAAGGACTTCTCCCTCGATCAGCAGTATGTGCCTCCCGGCAGTACGGAATGGGACGTGTTCGACAAGCAGGGCCGATACCTGGGCGCCGTCACGATACCCGGGTCCGATTTCATCTCGACGGTCCCCCGCATGCGCTTCCATCAAGATGCCGCGACCGGCACGTGGATGTATACACGGTCGTATCCGATGAGCTGGATGTGCAGTATATCGTGGGCTGGCGCATAGACGGACGAATGCCGGACGACGTCCCCGCTTTGCCGACCGACACCTGAGCGGCGCCGCATCTCGATCAGCCGACCGCGGCGGTGACGGCCGTGGATCGATAGGAGCGCTGAGAGATGAGTGGGAAGCGTGTCATCCTGGTAGGCGCCACGGGCATGGTGGGAGGACTCGCCCTGCGAGAGAGCCTGCTTTGCCCCGACGTTGCGATGGTCACTGCGGTCGGGCGCCGAGCGACCGGGGTGAAGGACGCCAGGCTGCGCGAAGTCCTGCACGACGACTTCACCGACTACGGCCAGATAGGCGATGCGTTCGAGGGACAGGACGTCGCTCTCTTTTGCATCGGCGTCTACACCGGCGCGGTCCCGGACGACGAGTTCCGCAAGATCACGGTCGACTACACCCTAGCCTTCGCTGAGGCGCTCCACGCGCGCAGCCCCGAGGCCGCGTTCTGCCTTCTGAGCGGGCAGGGCGCCGACCAGACCGAGGCGAGCCGCATCGCGTTCGCCCGCTACAAAGGCGCGGCCGAGAAGGCGCTGCTCGAACTGGGCTTTCCCCGTGCCCACATCTTTCGGCCGGGCTACATCTATCCGGTGACGCCCCGTCGCGAGCCGAACGTCACGTACCGCATCACGCGCGCGCTGTATCCGCTACTGCGTCGCGTCTATCCGAACATCGGGATCGCTTCCGACGACCTCGCCCGCGCGATGGTGCACGCTGGCCTTCATGGAACCGGGGCGCACGAGAACCCGGTGCTGGAGAACCGAGACATTCGCGCCCTTGCCGAGGCAGCGCAGGAATCCAGCCGCTGAATCCCTGGGGGCCGGCTTTCCGTACTACTGCGAATGCAGGCATCAATTCCAAGCATGATATGGGAGCGGCGCGTATATGACTCGCACACTTACCCTCGCAGTCGGTGCTCTGGTCTTCGCATCGCCTCAAGCGCAGGCACAGGACCTGTTCATCACGAACGCCCGGATCGTGGATCCCGTAGGGGAAGAGGTTCGGGAGGCCAACCTACTGATCGTCGATGGAGCGATTGAAGGCGAGGTCGCCGCGGCGCCCGCGGATTTCGCGGGGACGACGCTGGATCTTGCCGGCAAGTGGGTCATACCGGGCTTGAACGATCTACACACGCATTCATATGGAAACATGGCACCGGGCAATGCGTTCGACGCGCCGGGAACGGCGATCGTCGCCAAGCGGATGCTATACGCTGGCGTCACGGCGTTCCTCGACCTTTTCGGAGCCGAAGACGGGCTGTACTCGCTACGCGAACGGCAGCGAGCCGGCGCGGTGGGTGGTGCGGAGCTGTTTGCCAGTCTCTCTTGCCTCACCGCCACCGACGGTCATTGTACGGAGTACGGCACCAAGACTCGGGTCATGGATACGCCCGAGGACGCGCGCCGCGAGGTGGCCGACCTATCGGCGAAGCGGCCCGATGTGGTCAAGATAGTCTACGCGCCGACCGGGCGGATGCCGTCCATCGACAAGGCGACGCTGGCTGCCGCTGTATCCGAGGCGACCGTGCACGGCATCAAGACGGTCATCCATATCAACACATGGCAGGACGTGAGGGACGCGGTGGAGGTCGGCGCCTCGGCGGTCACACACGTGCCTGGCAGCGAGCCGATCCCGGAGGATCTCGCACCCCTCATGGCGGCGCGCGGTGTCGTCAGTATTCCCACTCTAGCAGTTGAGACGGAGCTCGGTGACTTCGTGGGAGATCGGTCTGTGCTCGAGAGCCCGTTGGCCAGATCGCTGACGACCGATGCGATCATCGATGCCTATCGCTCGGAGGAAATGTTGCAGTGGCGGAGGGAGGCGATCGCACGCGGCAGCAATCGAACGTCCACGATACTCGCATCGACCAAGGCGATGGCCGATGCGGGTGTTACGATCCTGACCGGCACCGACTCGGGTAACTTTGGCACGATTCAGGGTTACTCGCTCCACCGCGAGCTGATCAAGCTGGTCGCGGCGGGTTTGACACCGTGGCAGGCGCTGGCGGCATCAACCACCAAAGCGGGCGAGTTCTTAGGGCGCTCCTGGGGTGTGAGGCCGGGCGATGAAGCGAACCTCGTGGTGCTGGAGGCGTCGCCGATCGACGATATCCGCAACACCGAGCGGATCGCGATGGTCATCCAACGCGGCCAGGTCGTAGACCGCGAGCAGCTTCTGGCAGGGGAGTCACGCTAGATCCGGGCCTGGTGACTAGCGCCGCTGGGGCGAAGGGCGCTGTGACAACCGGGCGTGTTCTTGGCGTATCTGAGATAATAGTAGTAACGACCAGCCACCAGGAGAGATTCATGGTTGCCAGCGCTATT
>JBDHHL010000339.1:0-5394 GCA_039589375.1 Gemmatimonadota bacterium
CCAGCCTAGCCGGGCTCGTGCACGCGAAGTGTTCTCAGCCGGCCTAGCGCGGCGGCGAGCTCGAAGATGCGGAACTGCGCGTAGTCACCCGGCTGCCGAGAATCGACCACGTCGAGTCCGTCGCTCCCGATCGATTCCATGATCCTGGAGAGCGCCTCCCCTACCGTACGCCTGCCGTCAAGCCAGCGACCGGCTGCATGAACCAGCGTCTGAGCGATGGCGCGCACCTGTGCTTCCTCGACGATCTGCTCCAGCGAGCTCAGCTCGAGTTCCTCGGTCCCGAAAATCACGCGCGTCGGTGTTTGGACCTTGATCGAAACCGACTTCTTGCCTTTCTGTGCATCGATGCTCGCGGGGTCCGGAACGCGCTCTCTCGGGCGCGTCCAGGGGCCACCCTCATGCGAGCGCTCGGTGCCGAAACGGTTGGCGATATCCTTGGCGCGAAGCGTGAGATCGTCGGGCAGGTAGCGGCGCATGCCGATCACGGTGTCGGCGACGTCGAAGTAGTCGCCGGCGCCACCGACGACGAGCACGGTAGACACACCTAGCTCTTCGAACATCTGCCTTGCGCGGTCGATGAAAGGCGTGATGGGCTCGTCATTGTCCGCCACCAGCGCCTGCATGCGTGCGTCGCGGATCATGAAGTTCGTGGCGCTTGTGTCTTCATCGATCAAGAGACAGGCAGCACCCACCTCCAGCGCTTCGGCGATCGCCGCCGCCTGACTCGTCGACCCGCTGGCATTGGGAGTCGAGAAGTGTGCGGTGTCCTCCCCACGCGGAAGTCCGGTGATGAAGTTCGAAATGTCCACGCCGGCTATCGAGCGCCCGTCCTCGGCTCGGATCTTCACCGCGTCGACTACGGTGACGGCTAGCTCGCGGCCGTCGCCCGCGATGTGATCGTAGATTCCGTTCTCTATGGCGCGTAGTAAGGTCGACTTGCCGTGGTAGCCGCCGCCGACGATCAGCGTCACGCCGCGTGGGATCCCCATCCCCCGGATGGGGCCCCGGTTCGGCGACTCGAGAGTGACCTCGAGGGCCGCGGGCGCTGCGAGCGCCACCGCGTCTCCGGCCGCCAGTGGACGGTCATCGACCCCGCTCCGCCGGGGCAGAATAGCCCCGTTCGGGATGAAGGCCACCAGCCCTCGCTCATCCAACTGCGAGCGCAGAGCGGCGGAGTCTTCCGCCAAGAGAGCGTGTCGCTGCAAGCTGTCGAGGTCGCGGGTCGCCGGGGCCAGAACGCGCCGAAGCGCCTCCGGGATGGCGGACAGCAGCATCTCGGCCGCCTGCCTGCCGAGCACGCGACGACCGCTGGCGGGCAACCCGGCCGTGAACCGGGCCACCACCTGGCCGTGCGGGTTGATCTGCAGGCTGGTGCGCTCGAGGATCTGTTGACCTGGTCTGAGCATTCTGACCGAGCCGCTCTTACCGCTGCCCCGCGGCCGACTGACCGGGCCGAAGTCCCGCCAGAGCCGGCGGTTCAGCCAATCGGCTGCTGCTGTCCTCCTGACCTTTGGCCGCAGCAAGTCTTCCGGCAGCCGAGCGACCTCCGGTGCGAAGACGGTCCGCAGCCGGCTAGGGGAGGCGAAAGGGTCGCCCTGCACGTAGTCCACATGAAGTGTGAAGTCGCCGAAGTCGTAGCTTCCGGCGATGCGTTTGTAGGCGCCGTAGGCCTTCCCATCTATGGCCGCTAGTTCGGAGCGGAGCCTCTCAATCGTGTTCATCTGCTTGACTGGCAGTCACCGTCTGTTGCGTGAAAACAGGCCACACGTCCCTGATTGGGCGTCGCTTGCTAGGCCGAGCACGCGGCCGACATATTGGCAGCCTATGGAACTTCGCCTCGCGTTCGGGCTTGTCAAAGCTGGCGACCTGGATTGTGATGGCCGGCAAGGCCGTTCGCAATCTGGGCTCGCCTCTCTCGCCGGCCGCTCGGACGAGAGGATCCGGAGCCGCATCCGTTTGAGGATCGGCTGATGGCGTGGTGGAACAAGGATGTCGGCGGCGGCGGCGTCTCGAGCGCCGGTCGGCATCTGGATGATCTGACACGCCAGCGTCGAGTTCGTCGTATCCTCTTTTGGATCCTTTGGGCCAACGTTCTTCTGGTCGTCGTTAAGGTGGCCGTGGGTTGGCTGATCGGGTCGCTGTCGGTGCTGGGAGACGCGGCCCATTCGGGCACGGACGCCCTCAACAACGTGATCGCGCTGGCCGCGATCCACTTCGCAGCGGCGCCCCCGGACGAGGAACACCCCTACGGCCACGGAAAGTTCGAGACCCTTGGCGCCTTCATCATCGCCGGCTTCTTGTCGATCACTTGTTACGAGTTGCTGAGGGCCGCCGTAACCCGCTTGGCCCAAGGCGCTCCACCTCCACGTCCAGACCTGCTGGCCGTCGCCCTCTTGGCCGGAACCATGGTTGTGAATGTCGGCGTGGCTTACTACGAGCGGCGGCGTGGCAAGGAGTTGAAAAGCGAGCTCCTCCTGGCAGACGCTCGGCATACCCAAGCCGACGTCTGGGTTACGCTCTCGGTGCTGGCGGGCCTCGGACTGGTCCACATCGGTTGGCAACAGGCTGACGCGGTGCTGGCTATCCTTGTTGCCGTCGTAGTGGCACTTGGAGGCGTTCAGATCCTTCGGAGCACTGTCCCCGTTCTGGTTGATCGCCGCGCGGTAGACCCTCGCCAAGTCGTCGACGTTGCCTCGTCGGTCGAAGGAGTGGAGAGCGTGTCGGCGGTTCGGTCCCGGGGCCGGCCCGGTGATGCCTTCGCGGAACTGACGGTGCGCGTTCATCCCGCGACGCAGGTTCGGCGCGCTCATGCCATCGCAGATGAGGTGGAACGCCGAGTGGCTGGCGAGCTGGAACTAAAGAACGTCGTGGTTCACGTAGAGCCCAGCGAGCTGCACTGAGGCTGGCTGGCGGCCTGTGGACTCGGTGTCGGCCCTTGATCGCCGTCGGTTTCGGCAGTCCAAACGCAGTGCCTATCTCCGCGGCCCTGGCACTCTGAATGGATGACTCTGGTGTCACCGGCACCGCTCAACTCGAGCAGTTTCGTCGCGAGCGCCGCGTAAAGCTGGCAGGCGGCCCCCGCGCCCCGCACTCTCGCGGTCAGGGCGCCTTTGGCCTGAACCTGCAGGGGGGCACCCTCGACGGCCTGTTCCGAGGCAACCAGAAACGCTCCGCTCGCCGTACGGAGCGTACGTACCGTGGCCCGCGCCCGAAGCCGACGCGGCAGCCGCCGGGCGATGCGTCTGAAGAAGCCCGGCATGCCGGAGAAGTGGTAGCCGGCAAGGCCGTGGCCAGCGGCGGCGAAGATCTCGGCTGCATCGCGCCGCCTGGAGATCAGCTCGAGAAGCGCTTCGACCTGCGTTTCTTCGACTCGGCGCCGCCAGCGAGCCAGCCGGTGGAATCTGCGGACCTGCCCATCGACAACACCGCTGAGGCCCAGGCGCTGCGGGAAGACCGAGCCTGGATTCTCATCCGGGAGCCATTCCTCGGGTGTGTCCTGTCGCTGAACTGCCTGTAACAGGGCGAGCGGCAACCTGGCATCTACGTTTCGCGTCGGTTCGCTCATCGGTATCCGTCGCTGTGCAGCGCCCTCAGCTCATCGTGGCCGCGACAACGGTCGTGATCATGACGATCCCGATCCAATTGAGCCAGAATCCCGCGCGTCTCATCTGATCCGGCTTTATGTGTCCCGTGCCGAAGACGATGGCGTTCGGCGGCGTGGCGACCGGTAGCATGAACGCCATCGACGCGCCCATGGCGGCCGTCGTCATCAACGCAAGCGGCGCGACGCCAACCGACTGGCCCAGGGCTGCCATCACGGGCAGGCCTAGCGTGGCCGTAGCCGTGTTCGAGGTGATCTCGGTGACGAACACGAACAGAGTCGCGACCGCGGCGATGATCAGTACGTCTGGAAGACCTGCGAGTACTGCAAGCTCTCCACCCAACCACTTCGTCAATCCCGTCGATTGAAATGCTGAGGCGAGGGAAAGTCCCCCACCGAAGAGTACGAGGATGTCCCAGGGTATATAGCGAGCGTGGCTCCAGTCAAGTACAGCCGTTCGCCGACCCTCTCGATCGCGCGTGGGCCATACGAACAAGACGAGGGCAGCGGCGATGGCGATGGTCGCGTCGCCGATCTGAGGCAAGACAGACTGTAGGCCCGGAATCGTGACCTCGCCGATCTGTTTGGGGGCCCTGAAGACCCACGCCACGGCTGCCGAGGCGAACACGATCGCTGTGATTCGCTCCGCCGGGTGCCAGAGACCGAGCCGGCCTCGCTCGACGTCGATGACTTGGGCCGCGCCTGCCACCGGACGGCCCGGCAGGCGAAACAGGACGAAGCAGAGGAGAAACCAGCATGCGGTCAGCGTCAGCGCGGAAACCGGCAAGCCCACCGCCATCCATCCAGCGAACGAGACGTCGGTCCCGAGAAGTTCGTCAGCCATCGCCGCGAGCACGGCGTTCGGCGGTGTGCCGATAAGCGTGGCCACGCCGCCGATCGACCCCGCGTAAGCGATCCCCAGCATCAAGGCAACTCCGAGGGGACCGGTGTCCATTCGCGGCTCCTCGCTTGGGCTGGAACCCGCGGAGGGTCGATTGAGCAGGCCCAAGACCGCCACGCCGATCGGCATCATCATCAGCGTAGCAGCGGTGTTGGACATCCACATGCTCAGAATCGCACACGCCAGCATGAAGCCAGCGACCAGCCGCCTGGGGGATGTGCCCGTGCGCGACACCACGGCCAGGGCGAGGCGTCGATGCAGTGACCAGCGCTGCATGGAGGCGGCGATGAAGAAGCCGCCCATGAATAGGAAGATCACCGGATTGGCGTACGGAGCCGCGGCAGCGGACGGTGTGGCGACGCCCAGAGCCGGAAGGAGCACCAGCGGCAGCAGTGCCGTCACGGCCAGCGGTACGGCCACCGCAAGCCACCAGACCGCCATCCAGGCTGCCATGGCCAGCGTAGCCTTGCCATCTGGCGTGACGCCGTCCGGCGTCGGCAGCAGCAAGAGGATCGCGAACAGAATCGGGCCGGCCGCGATCCAGCGAGCGCGGCCCAGGAAGTCGGCGGCACCGTTGCGTGACTCGCGCATCGATCCGAGAATAAGCGCCACACGCACCGTCGCAAGACGGGGCCCTCCTTCCATAGGAGTCGAGGAGAGTGGAGAGCGACCTGTGGGTTGACCTGGCAATAGCCGTTTTTGCGCTTGGCGGCTTGGTGCGTTGCGAGCGAGCGGTGCCGTCGCGGCTACCGTAGTTGGCACGGTTGTACTGGGTTTCGCCGGGATCGGTGCCGCGATGGTGCTGGTGCTGTTCTTCGTCACCTCGTCGGCCCTTTCAGCGCTCCCGCCCTCCGGCGAGCGGAGCGCGCGAGGCGCTCGCCAGGTGCTGGCA
>JBDHHL010000340.1:0-5186 GCA_039589375.1 Gemmatimonadota bacterium
CCCGGTCGCTCAGCCGCTCGGCATCCCGGAAGTATGCGCGCGCTTGCTCCAGGTCGATCGGCTGCTGTTGAGCGAAGCCGAGGTGCGGCGCCAGCAGCGCGATGGCTGCGGCGAGGCCTAGTGAATGGCGAATTCGTTTCGAGGGCGCGAGGAGGCTTGGCATTGTGGTCCTTTCAATCTTGGGATCAAGTAGTCAGCCGGCTTCCCAATGGGATCACATAATACCCCACCATGCTCGTTCGGGTCGAGCGCCCGTTTCCGCGGGCTACGGAGAGGGCTCGACAGGGTCCTCGTGCGAACGTCCCATCGCGGAATGGGAGGGTACGACGGGGCCCCGTCGCGCCCGACCAGACTAACGCGTACGAGTCGCTAGCCGGCCGCTGACGCCCAGGCGGCCGGGAAACCAACGACCGCGGACGTACGTCTTTATCATAGAGAATGCCATGATAGAGAATGCCGAGAGCTTCCTTGGCTGACCCCTAGCCACCAGGTGTCGCATGGAATCGCTGTTAAGCGATGTTCGCTACGCGTTTCGCACGCTGGCCCGGAGTCCCGTCTTCGCGGCCATCGCCGTCATCACGATCGGGCTGGGGATCGGCGCCAACACCGCGATCTTCAGCGTGGTCAACGCCGTCCTGCTGCGGCCGCTCCCGTACGACCAGCCCGACCGACTGGTCTACGTCTGGGGCGAGCTACGGAACCGGAACGTCGAGTACTGGCCGGCGTCGCCGTACGACTTGACTGACTTCCGCGAGCAGGGGACGCTGTTCGAGGCCTTGGCCGGGGTCTTCACCGGCCAGACATCGCTGACCGGCGGTGACGGCGATCCAGTCCAGGTCGAGTTCGCCGGCGTCACGCCCAACTTCCTGTCGGTTCTGGGCGTGCGCCCCGCCATCGGCCGCGACTTCGTTCCGGAGGATGCCGAGCCCATCGGACAGGACGCCGATCCGGACGCCGTGCCGCCGACGGCGGTGCTGATGAGTCACGGCCTGTGGCTGCGGCGATTCGGCGGCGATTCCGCCGCGATCGGCCGGAGCTTCGAGGTCGGGGGCAACGCGGTGGAGATCATCGGCGTCATGCCTCGCGGCTTCAAGCTGTTCGTGCCTGCGGGCACGGGATTGTCAGCCAACGCCGACCTCTGGTTCGCGCCGCGCATCGACTTCGACAACTGGCCGACCCGCGCGAACGCGGTCTTCAACGTCTTCGGCCGCCTGAAGCAGGGCGCCAGCCTGGAGCAGGCGCAGTCGGAGATGGACGGAATCGCGGCGCGCATTCGGGAGGAAGATCAGCTTTCCGAGACGTCGGGCTACCACGTCCGCATAACGCCGATGCAGCGGGACATCACGCAGCACGTACGCCCGCTGGTGCTGGCGCTGCTGGGCGCGGTGGGCTTCGTGTTGCTGATCGCCTGCGCGAACGTCTCGAACTTGCTGCTGGTGCGCGCGTCGGCGCGCGAGCGTGAGGTCGCAGTCCGCTCGGCGCTGGGCGGGGATCGAGCCCGGCTGATCCGACAGATGCTGGTCGAGAGCGGCGTGCTGGCGCTGGCGGGCGGGGTCGTCGGGCTCGCGCTCGCCTGGGGTGGCATCGAGCTGCTGCTAGCGCTGCGGCCGGCGGACCTGCCGCGACTGGAGGCGGTGGGGATCGACCTGCTCGTTCTCGTCTTCACCCTGCTGGCGGCGCTGGGAGCTGCTGTGCTGTTCGGGACCATCCCGGCGCTTCAGGCATCGAAACCCGATCTAGCCGATTCGCTCGGCGAGCGTGGCCATACATCGGCGCGCACGCAGCAGCGTCTGGTCCGCAACGGCATCGTGGTGCTCGAGGTCGCGCTCTCGTTGGTCCTACTGATCGGTGCGGGCCTGATGGTGAGGAGCTTCGTCGAGCTGCAGCGCGTGCGGCCGGGGTTCAACCCGGACAACTTGCTCACTTTCCAGATCCAGTTGCCCTTCGCGCGCTATCAAGAAGCGGAGCGGCGAGCCAACTTCGTGCGGCTGCTCGATGAGCGAATCGAAAGCCTTCCCGGCGTCGAGTCGGCCAGCGCGGCTTTCCCGCTGCCGCTTGACGGGCTGTTCTTCGCCGGCCGCTACGGCACGGAGGAGGCGCTGACCGACGAGACGGCCTATGGACAGGCCGACTACCGGCTCGTGTTGCCCGGCTACTTCGAGACGATGGAAACGCGGCTGTTGGCCGGCCGCACGTTCAACGAGGCCGACTTCGCCGACAGCGCGGCCGTGGTGGTGATCGATCGCCGGCTGGCGGAGCTGACCTGGCCGGGCGAGTCGCCGGTAGGGCGGCGGATGCTGATTCGCGTCACCACGAACGAGGCGCAGTGGGTCGATGTGATCGGCGTCGTCGAACACCAGCGGTCACAGACTCTGGCGGCGGACGGGCGCGAGACCGTCTACTTCACGACCCGCTACGTGGGTGACCCGGGCGCCCTGATCTGGACGGTGCGCAGCGTCATCCCGCCCGAGCGGCTGACCGACCAGATCCGTGCCGCCGTCGCCGAGATGGACCCGCTGCTGCCGCTCGCCGACGTGAGGACCATGGCGGACTACGTCAGCGAGGCGAGAGCGCCGACCCGTTTCGCTCTGATCCTGATCGGTGTCTTCAGCGTCGTCGCGCTGGTACTGGCCGCGGTCGGCCTCTACGGCGTCATCTCCTACGTCGTGCGGCAGCGAACGGCCGAGATCGGCGTTCGAATCGCGTTCGGCGCCGAGTCGGGCCAGATCCTGGGGCTGGTGCTGCGGCAGGGCCTCACCCTCACCACGGCGGGCCTGGCGGTTGGGCTGGTGGCGGCTTTCTGGGTCACCCGCTTCATGGAGAGCCTGCTGGTCGGCGTGGCGCCCTCGGATCCGGTCACCTTCGCCGGGATCGCGGCCCTCTTCGTCGCGATTGCGACCGCCGCCTGCCTGGTGCCTGCCCGCCGGGCCGCGCGCGTCGATCCGGTAGCGGCGTTGCGGGAGGAATAGAGGAGCGATCCGGGTCGGATCGGACGGCACACATATATGAAGCGGGCCGCCGGTGATGACTGGCGGCCCTTGGGTGGTTTGGGGCTTCGGCTGACGGTTGGCTGTTCTGGCTTCTTCTGCTGCTCGCTCGCCTTCTACTTCTCCTGCTCTTGCTCCTGCTCCTGGTTGTGTTCCTGTTCTTGATCCTGATCGTGGTCGCTATCGTGATCGGACTCCTGCCCTGCACCGCTTCCGTCCTCGCGCAGCCTGGCGAACGCCGTCTGCACGCGGTTGGTCAGCTCGCGCTCTTCGCGCAGCGCATCGATCAACGCCTCCGCCTGCTTGGCCTGGAAGGTCAGAGCGCCGGCCTTCTTCACCACGTAATCGACCATCGCCTTCTGGCTCTCCAGGGTCTCGAGACTCGACTGGATGTCGATAAGCAGCGCCTCGGCGCGGGCCAGCCGCCCCTCGGCCTGTTCGATAGCGCGCTTCCGCTCCTCCAACCCTTCGACGACCTGGTCGGCGGCGCGCAGGCGTTCCACCGTCGCCTCGAGCTCGCCGCGCGTCGCCTGCATCTCCTGCTGTACCGCCGAGATCGCGCGGGCGTCCTGAACCGTGCGCTCCGCCATCTCGAACATGTGCTTGATGTCGGATTGCAGCGAGTCCACAGTGGTCTGCCGGGCATCCAGCCGCTCGAGGGCCCGGCTCATCTCGGCCTCGGACAGCTCCCACTTCTTCAACTGCTCTTCGAAACCGTCGAAGCGCTTCTCGACCTCAGCCAGCGTCTGCGAGCGGTTGCCCAGACGTTCGGCCATCGCGTCGAGCTTGCCCGCGCGCTTCTCGACCGAGCCGACGTTGCCGGCCACGGCATGCGATAGCTCCTCCAGCCGCTGGATGTCGCCGGCGATCTCTTCGCGCAGCGCCGAGGCGCGCTGAAGGTGCTCGGTCGCCTTCTCCAGCGTGGCCTGCCGCTGGTCCAGTTCGCGGCTGATGAAGCCGACCTGCTCTGACAGGCTCTGGATTTCGTCGGACCGGTTCTCCAGCGAACCCATCGCCTTGCCGACCTCGGCGATGCGGCGCTCCGCGTCCTCCACCGAAGCCGTGACCGTCCCCATCGCCTTGGCGACGCGGTCCGCGTCCTCCGACTTGCTGGCCAGCGCCACGAAGCGCTCCTCGACCGTCTGTACTCGCGAATCGAGGCCCTTGCTGCGCGCATCGATCTCCGCGCCCAGCGAGGCCAGCTCGCCCAGTCGCTTGTGCAGGTCATCGACGAACTCGCCGCGCGATTCGATGGCCGCCATAGAGTCGCTCACCAGCTCGCACTCCTTGCGCACTGCCTCGACGGTCGGCGTCATCGAGTCGAGATCTGCTACCTGCTCCTGCAGGCGCGCCAAGCTCTCTTCGGTCGTGGCGAGCCATGCTTCCGTCTCTGACTGGCCCTCGCGAATCCGCGTGATCTCGTCATAGACCAGCCGCATCTGCTCGAGGTTCTCCTGCATGGCCTCGCGGCTGCGGCCCAGGCTGCCGAGGTCCTTCAGCGCCGATTCGATGGCCGGCTTCGCTTCTTCGACCTGTTCCAACCGCTCGGTGACCGCGCTGACGCCCTCCGCCAGCCGTTCGACTTCCGCCCGTAGCGTGCGGGCGTGCCCGGCCTGTTCCTCGAGATGTTGAACGTCGTCGCCGACGGAGCCCACCTGCTCAACCAGGTTCTCCGCCTGCGAGCGAAGCTCGGCGATAACGCGGCTCCGCTCGTCGAGGGTGGAGAAGCTCGTCTCGCAGTCGTTGACGGTCGAGCGCAGATCGGCGATCCGCTGGCTGACCGTCTCGAGGCCCCGATTCTCCAGCTCGAAGCGCTCGGTGCTCTGCGACAGCTTCTCTTGCAGGTCTGCCAGCCCCTGCTTCATCCCTTGCTCCATCCACTCGACCTGCTCCTGGCGGGCAGTGATGTCGTCGGACCGCGCTAGAACGTCCTTGTGTAACGCCTGCAGGCGTTCGGCGGCCTGCGTCAGAGCCTCGAGCTTGTCCTGGTACTCCGCCTGTTTCTGCATGCCGGCATCGATCTCGCGCATCAACGCTGTCAGGTTCGCGGCGCGGCTCGCTGCCTGATCGATCGCCTCGCGCTGCTTCTCCAGCGCAGCGACCTTCTGACCGATCTGGTCGGTGAACACATTGATCGTGGCGAGCTGGTGACGGGCGTCGGACACGCCCTCAGCGACTTCGCCGAAGCTCTCCATCGTG
>JBDHHL010000341.1:0-5173 GCA_039589375.1 Gemmatimonadota bacterium
AGAGCTAGCAATTCTCGTCCCTCGTTTCTAGTTGTCCTGGTACCGCTTCAGCCACTCCCCAGCCCATTCGTCGAGGCGGCTCGCCCGAATGGCCGCCCTAGCTTGCTTCATCAAGTCCGTAAGGAAATAGAGGTTGTGTATCGATACAATTCGCAACCCCAATAGCTCGCCTGCCACGAACAGGTGGCGAACATACGCTCGCGTGTATTTCCGGCACGCCCAACACTCACAGCCCGGCTCCATGGGGGAGTCGTCCTCTCGCCATGAAGCCACCTTGACGTTGACCGGCCCCGTCGACGTGAACGCCGTTCCGTTCCGGCCGTTGCGCGTCGGCGCGACGCAATCGAACAGATCGTAACCGAGCCGTACCGCCTCCACCAGGTCTGGCGGATAGCCGACGCCCATCAAATAGCGTACGCCTGATCCCGGCAGCTTCGGCTGGATTCCCTCAAGGATCTCGTACGTTAGTTCCTTGGGCTCGCCGACCGACAGACCCCCAATCCCAAGACCCGGCCATTCGCGCAACGCGATGGCACCATCCAGCGACTCCACACGCAGGTCCAGGAACGTGCCTCCTTGGAGAACCGGCAACAACAGTTGATACGGGCCGTCGCTCTGAAGCTCGTCAAACCGGGCGGCGCACCGCTCCAGCCACCGCTGTGTTCGCCCTACCGCTCGCGCAGCAGTCTCGCGGTCGGCGCGGCCAGGTGGACATTCATCGAATGCCATGGCCACGTCCGCGCCCAGCGCACTTTCGATATCCATCACGAGCTCGGGCGTGATGAAATGCCGCGATCCGTCGATATGACTCTGGAACCAGACACCCTCGTCCGTCACTTCGTTGATTCTCGCAAGCGAGAAGACTTGATAGCCTCCCGAGTCGGTCAAGATCGGACCCGGCCAATCCATGAAACTGTGCAACCCGCCCATTCGACGTACGAGCTCATGCCCGGGGCGCAGGTAGAGATGATACGCATTCGCCAGAATCATCTCGGCACCAACGGCCTCGAGCTCTTCCGGAGACACCCCTTTCACCGTCCCCTGCGTGCCAACCGGCATGAAAGCCGGCGTTCGCACCGACCCGTGAGCCAACTGCCACACGCCGGACCGCGCCGCGCCATCGACTGACTCTAGCGCGAAGGTGCCGACGGGTAACGCTCCGGCCGCCTGCGCGCCCGACTCCCTATCAGAGATAGCGCTCATATCACAGCCATGGCGTCGCCGTAGGAGTAGAAACGGTAGCGGCCATCCGCGGCATGTCGATAGGCCTCCATCGTCAGTTCATAGCCGGCAAACGCGGCCACGAGCATCAGGAGCGTCGAACGCGGCAGATGGAAATTCGTGATCAGACGATCCACGACTCTGAATCGGTGGCCGGGGCGAATGAAGAGGTCGGTCTCCCCCTCGCCCGGTTGGACGTACCCATCGGCCTCGGCGACCGCCTCGAGGCTGCGCACGGTGGTCGTGCCGACCGCCCAAATCGCTCCACCACGCTCGCGGCAGCGGTTCACCAGGTCCGCCGCTTCCTGACCGATGCAGTAGCGCTCCGAGTCGAGCCGGTGCGCCGCAGGATCGCTGACCTCCACCGGCCGAAACGTCCCCGGCCCCACGTGAAGAGTCAGCTTGGCAACGTCGACACCTCGAGCCTCGATATCCCTCAACACCCGTTCTGTGAAGTGCAGGCCCGCCGTCGGCGCCGCTACGCTGCCACGCTCGCGCGCGTAGACCGTCTGGTAGCGGCCACGATCACCTTCGTCATCGTCCCGGCTAATGTACGGAGGCAGCGGAACGTGCCCGTAGCGGGCTATGGCTTCATCACCGGAAAGCGGCGTGACTAGTCGGACGATCCGCGCACCGCCCGGAGCCGAACCCTCGATCTGTACGTCCAGGTCATCGGCAACGCGTACCACCCTACCAGGCTTCAGCTTTCCGCCTGGCCGCACCAGCGCCCGCCACCGTAGCCGGGCCACGTCGAGCGGTTCGACCAACAACAGCTCCGCCGCCGCTCCTGTCGGTTTCCGGCCCACGAGTCGCGCCGGAAATACGCGAGTTTCGTTCAGCACCAGTACATCGCCAGCCGACACGAGCTCGACGATGTCCGTGAACGTCTTGTCTAAGACTGTTGAGTCGGCCCGACGCACGACCAAGAGGCGGCTGGAATCCCTCTCTGGCAGCGGACGCTGCGCGATCAGCCTCTCATCGAGTGGGTAGTCGAATGCATCCGTGCCCAGACGCGGGGCGGGATCCTCGTGGCCCGAGGTTGCAGCGGTGACATCTTCAGCCGACGCGCGTTCAGCCATCAGCAAACAGCTGGCCCTGGTCGACTCCGCTGCCGGGCGGAAGGTCGTAGCCAAAGCGGCGGTACGCCTTCGGCGTCGCTACCCGCCCACGCGTCGTCCTCTGCAGGAGCCCGTTCTGAATCAGGTACGGCTCGTACACTTCTTCGAGAGTGTCCGCTTCTTCTCCCAAAGCGACAGCCAAGCTCGAAAGGCCTACCGGCCCACCGTCAAAATCTTCTATGATCAGCCTGAGCATTCGGGCGTCCATCTGCTCCAGGCCGTACTCGTCCACGTCCAGCATCTGCAGCGCGGCCTCGGCGACAGGTTGCGTGACGCGACCGTCGGCTCGCACCTCCGCAAAATCGCGTACGCGGCGCAGCAATCGGTTCGCGACGCGCGGAGTGCCTCGCGAGCGTCGTGCGATCGTTTCGGCGCCGGCCTCCTCGATCGCGACGCCGATTATTCCTGCCGAGCGCAATACGATCTTCTTCAGCTCATCCGGTGGATAGTAACCGAGGCGTTCGACCACACCGAATCGCGCGCGCATCGGCGGCGTCAACAGCCCGAACCGCGTGGTCGCCCCAATCAGCGTGAAGCGCTCCAGCTTCATGCCGATCGTCTGGGCCTTCGGGCCTTCGCCAAGTCGGATCTCGATCCGGAAATCCTCCATCCCCGGATAGAGGAACTCTTCTATGACCGGGCGCAGCCGATGTATCTCGTCGATGAACAGTACGTCGCCCTCTTTTAGCCCCGTAAGAGACGACACGAGATCCCCCGGCCTCTCCAGCGCCGGTCCTGAAGTCGTCTTGATGTCGACGCCGAGTTCGTTGGCGATCAACAAGGCCAGCGTCGTCTTACCGAGCCCGGGCGGCCCGTAGAACAGCGAATGGTCGAGCGGTTCCTTCCGTTTGAGAGCCGCTTCGATATAGATGCCGAGGCTCTCCTTCACCTTGGCCTGGCCGACGAACTCCTCCAGGCGCTGCGGTCGCAGAGCCGCTTCGCTCACCTTCTCCCCATCCATCGCCCTCGGCGTCGTTATCTCGGTCGTCATCGCAACCCCGCCAACGCTTCCCGCACCAGGCTCTCCACATCGCGCCCGACGCCATCCCCGTCCCTCATGGCACCCCGGACCGCGTTCTCCGCCTCGACCCTCGAATAACCAAGCGCCATCAACGCTGTGACCGCCGATTCGACCAGGCCGGCCTCCGGCTCCACTTCAACCACCTCCGCGACCATGTCGTCCAGCTTGTCGGCCAGCTCCAGGATGATCCTCTCCGCTTTCTTCCTACCGACGCCACTCACGGTCTGCAGACGCCCGAGGTCCCTACCCCGGATCGCCTCGATCAGTTGGCCCGCTCGCATCGACCCGAGTAACGCGAGGGCCAACCGTGGCCCGACCCCAGAGGCGGATTTCAGCTTAAGGAAGAGTTGCCGCTCCAGCCTGTCGTGAAAGCCGTACAGCTCCAAACCGTCCTCGCGGGCGATGAGCGCCGCGTGAAGCTCGACCTCCTCGCCGATGGCCGGGAGCTGCTCGAACACCGACCCCGGAATCAACAGCTCGTACGTCACGCCTCCAACGCTGGAGATCTCTGCCCGGTCGATTTCCTTGTGAACCAGCTTTCCACGAACCCGGCTAATCAAGATGCCTCCCAACGCCTCCCCGGTTTGGTGCTGCTCCCGTGCCGGGCTGCGTCACAGAACTGAAGAGGTGACAGAGCGCCAGCGCCACACCATCGGCGGCATCCGCTGGGCTCGGTGGTTCGGCGAGCGACAGGTGCTGCTGGACCATGAGCGCGACCTGTTCCTTCCCGGCTTTCCCCGAACCCGCGACCGCGTTCTTCACCTCCGCCGGCGCGTACTCCGCTACCGAAACGCCACGCACGGCGGCTGCGAGCATCACAACGCCCCGCGCCTGACCAAGGGCAAGCGTCGTCCGAGCGTTACGGCCATAGAAAACGCCCTCGACGCTCAGAACGTCGGGGCGCGTGCGATCGATCACCGCCGACAGGCCTTCGAAGATCTCCAGCAGGCGCTGGGGGTGCGGACGCTTCGCCGCCGGGCGAATCGCACCACACTCGATCAGGATTCTCCGGCCGTCTTCCTCCGCCACCACGCCGTAGCCGGTGGTTTGGGTGCCGGGATCTACCCCCAATACGATCATCGACCGACCCGATCCGTTTCGCCACCACCCCGGGACCCCGCAGCCGGCGTTCTTCTCCAGCGGGACTGCCCTTCCTCTGGCCTTCCCGGTGCCGTTCGCCCCGGCCTGCTACGGGCCAGCCCCTGCCAGCTCCGCAAGCAGGGCTTCGTCCATATCCAAGTTGGAGTATACAGTCTGAACGTCGTCCTGATCTTCCAGCGCTTCCAGCAGCACGACCAGCTTCTCGGCCTCGCGTCCTTCCACCCGCACGGTCGTCTTCGGCAGCATGCCCATCCGAGCTTCCATGATCTCGATCCCGCCGTCGCGCAGCGACTCCTGCACCTCGTGGAAGCTGGACGAATCAGTCGTCACCACGTAGGCGTCGCCCTCCAGCTCCAAGTCGTCCGCTCCCGCATCGAGTGCCGCCTCTAACGCGGCTTCCTCGTCATACCGGCTGGCATCGATCAGGATCTGTCCCTTACGCTCGAAGTTCCAGGCAACGGATCCCGAGCTACCCAGGCGACCTCCGTGACGTTCGAGCGCGCGTCGAACATCGGCGACCGTTCGGTTCGTGTTGTCGGTGACGGCCTGTACCAGGATTGCGACACCGCCAGGTCCGTACGCCTCGTACGCCACCTCCTCGAACGATGCGCCCGGCAAATCCCCAGTACCCCGGAGAATCGCCTTCTCGATGTTGTCTTTCGGCATGTTGGCCGCCTTGGCGTTTTCGATCGCCGTACGCAGCCATGGGTTG
>JBDHHL010000342.1:0-5142 GCA_039589375.1 Gemmatimonadota bacterium
ACCTGCAGCGATGGCGTGGCTTCCCAGATCACCTCGCCGTAGCCGCCGAGCGCCTCCGATACGCCGTTGCGCGCGAGCCAGGTCGTCCCGCTGTCGGAGACCTCGAAGGCCTGGTAGTCGATTCTCTGCCTGTCGTAGGAGGCTCCGTATCCCAGCCTCAGGCCGCCGGCCGGCCGCGAGAAATCTGCCGCTAGGCGAGTGCGCCACGATTTGCCGTCGGCGACGCCGGGGGCTTCGACACCGATCGGAAGCCGGGTCGTGAAGCGCGACAGCGCGGCCGTGAACACGGCATCGCTGCCCGCCAGCCGGGAGCGGTAGCGGAGCGAACCGGCAGCGTTCCCCCAGTATGCGGGTCCATCGAGCGCGGTGACGTCGGCCAGTTCGACCGATTCGCGGTTGAAGAAGCCGGTGAGCGAGAGATGATGTTGCGTGCCCAGCCCCAGGTCGACCCGGGCCAATCCGTCGGCGTATCCGTACGGTAGCCGTTCGCCCGCGATGCCGTCGCTGCCGGCGCGGTGCATCACGCGACCGCTGGCGAGGAACGAACCGATGCCGAGCGGGCCTTCGACGCGGGCTCCTGCGCCGAGCAGGTCCACGGCCCCACCGGAGTGGAATTTTTCGTGGCTCCCCTGGCGGGTGTTGAGATCAAGGATGTATGAGAGTCCGCCGTCGAAGCGGACGGGCGCTCCCCCGGAATACAGCCAGGCGGACTGGAGGACGTTCGGCTGGAACGCGTCGAGCAGTCCGCCCAGATGGAAGGGCGCGTAGACCGGCGCGCCATCCAGGAGCACCAGTTTCAGGTCTGAGGCGGCCCCTCTGACATAGAGCGCACCCTCGGGGTCGCTGGGGTCGATGCCCGGTTCGGCTCGAGCGCCTTCGACCAGGCCGAGTTCTGCCATGCCAGGAGTCGTCTCGAGTGCGCGAAGCTCCGGGTCGGCCGGCGATCCGCGACCCGCCGCCTCGCCCTCGCTGCCGGCGATCTCCAGACTGGGCACCGGATTGGCGATGACGGTGATGCCGGCGATCCCGATGGGGGTGATTCGGAGTAGCAGATCGAGCTCGAGGTCGCCCGATTCCGGTACCTCGACGGTCACCGCCAGGGGCGCGTGGTCGAGCGTGCTAACGCGGACCTGCTGCGGGCCGGCGGGCACCTCGGTCAGCAGGTAGCGCCCTTCTTCGTCGGTTTTGGCGGTGCGGCGTGTGGGCCCCGAGCCCAGTTCCACGACGGCGTAGGGTAGCGGGTCGCCCGATTCCTCGCTTAGCACCCTGCCGCGGATCCGGCGCTGGGCGGTGTCCTGGTTGGACACGAGGTCGACCGCGCCAACGGCAGCGCTTGCAGATGACGTAGTCGGATGACTGATGTCAGCAGGCGGCCGGTCGGCTGGCCCGGCGGCCGTGAGCGCGGCGAGGAAGAAGAACGCGGTCATCTGGCAAACACAATCCTACTTCGAGGGGGTAGACGGCGCCCGCGATCGCCACCCCTTTATACCACAATAAGGCCTCATCGTTCGACCCGGAATAGGAGCTCGGATGCCGAGGAATCCGCGGCCGGCGCCACTAGCCGTAAACCCGCGCCTCGTTTTAACACCGCCTCCGTTCCGTCGATGGCGACGGTGGCGGAACGCGCACCGCGCGGCAGCTCGATGCGGATTTCGCCGGGCCCGGCGTTCAAGACCTCGATCCAGCCCGAGCCGGTACGGAAACGTGCCCCCTCCGCCGTTACCGCAGCATCCGTGCCCTCGACGACCACGACGCGTACCATCGCCTCCGGCGAGGCGTTCGTGATGTCGATCCTCACGTTCCCGTCAGCGGGCGCAACGGCGACGCGCGAAACGTCCGGCAAGGCAGGCTGGTCGAGAGCCGGCTCCGCGCCTTCGGGAGCGAGGCCTATGATGGACTTCGTCTCGTCCCACGCCTCGCCGATCCAGGCGCGCACGGGGGAGCCGGGGATCGCCGCCGCGCCGGCGGCCCCAACCGCAAACAGGAGGACCGCGGCTTTCGCCAGCGCGCGGAGCGCCAGGTGACGCTTTCCCCGGCTCCGCTTGCGTGCCAGCACTGCTTCGATGTCGTAGTCCGGTATGACGTCGGTCTGCTGCAGCGCCAGCGATAGACTTCGCGAGGCAGAGCGGAGCGCCTCCAGATCGCGCGTGCAGCCCGCGCACCCTTCCAGGTGCCCATCGACCTGGGAGCACCGGTCGTCCTTCAGCTCTCCGTCGATGAAGGCGAGCAGCTCGTGCTCAGCTACGTGAAGCATCCTCTCCGCCTCTGTTCTCGTGTTCTTCGTCTTCCGCCGTAGCGGCTCGGCTCGGTTCGTAGACCCTGCTGAATCGCTCTAGCGCGCGGGCGATCAACTTGCCCACCGAGCCCGGGGCAACCTCGATCATCTCCGCGATCTCTCTGTAGCGGAAACCCTCCTCGCGCAGCATCAGTAGCTGTCGGTCGCGCGGGTCGAGCCGGTCGAGCGCCCGGCGAACCGACTCGATCATCTCGTCTCGCTCGAGCTCGTCGTCCGGGCGGGCCGGCGGCTGCGGCGATGGCTTCCCGTGAACGAGCAACAGCCGTCGGCGGCGCTCCCGCATGCGGGCGCGATCCCGGACGAGGTTCGTCGCTACGGTGAACAGCCAGCTCCGGATCTTGTCTTCCGGGACGGGGTGATCCAGGAGCCGAACGAACGACTCTTGGGCGATATCCGCCGCTGTGTCCGCGTCTCCCGTCAGGCGGAAGAGGTAGCGGAACAGCGCGGGGTGATGATTCGCGAACGCTCCGTCGAAGTCCAAGGTCTGGTCCGTCCACACTGCAATAACGTCTGGCTACACTCGATTGTGACAGATAGCGCCGGACGTCGGACGATGAAAGGGCGATTGTCCTACTCCTCACCATCGCCATCCCCATCGCCATCTCCATCCCCATCGCGGGCGAGGGCGAGGGCGAGGACGCGGTCGGGGCGAGGGCGAGGACGAGGAAGGAGCGAGAGAATGTCACAAAACGGCCGCCTTGGGCGTTTTGACTGTGTAGCAAATGACACTGGGAGGATCAGTATCCTGTCTGATACCATCAATGGGTTCGGAAGAGGGTAGTGGTATGAACAGCAGGCTTAGACTGACGGCGCTGCTGTCGCTGGCGGCCGCGTTCGCGCTCACGAGCGGCGGTTGCGGCGACGGGCCGACGTCACCAGGCGGTAAGATCGAAGGGCTGCCGCGGCCACTGGACGTTTCCGAGCAGAAGGTCGTAGAAGGGAATAATCGGTTTGGCTTCGATCTGCTACGGGAACTGAACGCAGAGGACCCGGACTCGAACATCTTCATCTCGCCGCTGAGCGCCTCGATGGCGTTGGGCATGACGCTGAACGGCGCCGCGACCACCACGTACGAAGCGATGCGCGGCACGCTGGGATTCGACGACCTGTCGAACGAAGAGATCAACGAGTCGTATCGCGACCTTATCGATCTGCTGGTCGATCTGGACCCGCGGGTCACCTTCGGGATCGGCAACTCGATCTGGTACCGGGAGGGTTTCCCGGTCGAGCAGGATTTCCTCAACACGACGCGCGAGTACTTCGATGCGGAAGTCGCGGCGCTTGATTTCGGCGACCCGGCTTCCGTCGATGTGATCAACGGCTGGGTCGAGGACAAGACGAACGGGAAGATCGAGGAGATCATCGATCCGCCGATCCATCCGCTCACCGTGATGTTCCTGATAAACGCCATCTACTTCAACGGCACCTGGACGTACGAGTTCGATCCCGCCGATACGGAGCAGGCGCCGTTCCACCGCCCGGACGGCTCGACGGTGCCCGTCATGCTCATGGCCCAACAGGCGGTTGTGGAGTACGTGGAGGCCGAGAGCTACCAGGCGGTCGAGCTGCCGTACGGCGGCGAAGCGTTCGCGATGACCGTGGTGCTGCCGCGGGAGGGCGTGAGCATCGACTCGCTGGTCGCGGAGCTGGACGAGGATAGTTGGGCGTCGATGCTGGAATACGCCTCACCGACAGAGATCCAGATCCTTCTGCCGCGGTTCAAGCTGGAATACGAGAAAGTCCTGAACGACGTGCTGAAGGCGCTGGGGATGGAGATCGCGTTCACCGCCGGCGCCGATTTCAGCAGGATCGCGCCCGGCAGGGAACTGTTTATCAGCAGGGTCAAGCAGAAGACGTTCGTGGAGGTGGACGAAGAGGGGACCGAGGCTGCGGCGGTCACCGTCGTGGAAATGAGAGAGACTTCTATGCCTCTAGGCATTCGGGTCGATCGTCCGTTCCTGTTCGCGATCCGCGAGCGGTACTCGGGGACGATCATCTTCGTCGGCAAGATCGTCGATCTGCCACCGGCTTGAGCCGCATGAGCACGGTAGGGCGACGTGAGGTCCGGGCGAGTAGTCAATGCGAAAGACAATTGGAGGGAAAGCGGTCATGAAGACGCCCAGCAGTCGAGCCACACGGTTGTTGACGGTTACGGTGCTCGCGCTCTCGTGTCCCAACCTGGCGGCCGCGCAGTACATCTCCTTGAAGACGGTCCCCATAGCCGCGGGAGATCAATTCCAGCTGTTCCCGTCCCAGAACCAGGGGATGGGCGGCGTGTCCATCGCGCTCAACGACTCGCTGCTCGATCCTTTCGTCAATCCGGGCAAAGGCAGCCTCGTGCAGGGCGCGCTAGTGTTCGTATCGCCGGCTCTGTATGACGTCTCGGGCGACTTCGGCACGGGCCGTTCGATCCCCATGGGAGCGCTGTTCGGTTCGGGCGCGTGGTTCGGCGGCGTGACGGTCGCGCTGCAACAGCTCGAGCCGATGAACCCGGCCTTCCCGTTCCCGTTCTTTGGGGGGCCGCAGTGGGAACCGCCGACGGTCTTGAGCCAGAGTTCGGCCAGCAACCTGTACCTGTTCGGGATGCTCGGTCGCCAGCTGAGCGGCAAACAGGCGTCGCTGGGCGGCAGCATATTCTGGGGTGACCTGGAAGCGCTGGAAGGTGTGGATCTTCTGTACGCAGGCAGTCAGAGGATCGAGCAGTCCGGCCATCTGGTCGACGTCAGGCTCGGGCTGTTCGGCGAGCTGAGTCGTGGGCAGGAGTACGAGGTACTAGTC
This sequence comes from Gemmatimonadota bacterium, assembly GCA_039589375.1. Lineage (GTDB taxonomy): Bacteria > Gemmatimonadota > Gemmatimonadetes > Palauibacterales > KS3-K002 > JASFMO01. The sequence continues at coordinate 5,075 of JBDHHL010000342.1, forward strand.
CTATACAGCGGGCTGGACATGACGCACGACGTCTCGTACTTGGAGCCGATCATGGACCCGCTGCCGCC
>JBDHHL010000343.1:0-5703 GCA_039589375.1 Gemmatimonadota bacterium
CGTCGCAGAACCATCGACAGCGTCTCTTGGGGCGTGATGATGTCGTAGCGTGTCTCGTCAGGCGAGTCGGAAAACGCCACTGCTTCGATGCGCCAATCGTCCGAAACGATCCAGCGCGCGCCATCGGGTGCCGAGCTTTCGAGGTCCGAACTCCAGTACTCTCCGCGCGATTCGTCCGGCTTCACATCCCAAACCCACTTGATGGGATCGAGACCGAAGCGATCGAAGAACTCGTCCTCCGAGATGCCGTCCAGGTACGTCTCGAAAAAGTACGGCATCAGGTGGTGGGTGGTGACGGGAAGTCGGTCGGGTTGGCCGCCATCGAGTGCAGTCAGCAGGCGCTCGCGTGAGTTCACGCTGGCTGCCCCGCGTTCCGCTCGATGTATTCGGGATCGATGTACGGCTCATCATCTCGATGCGCCGACATCAACTTGATTCGCTTCTGCACCATCTCCTTCAAGTTTCTGCCGTACATCAGCGCGGACTCACCGCGATCGGTGGTGGCCATGAACTCGATATCCGAGTCGAGCAGTGTTAGCAGTTGCTCGCTATTCGTGAGTTCGCGCGTGATCATGTCATCGAGCACTGCTCGGCACTCGCTTTGTTCCGAATCCGATGTCGCCTGCATGTATCCGCAGGCACCGACAACCCACGCGGCGACGCTCCGCCAAGCTTGTCTGCCGCTTCAGCCCTCGCGCCGTCGAGCAATTCGAGCGCTGCATCCAGAGGGTCCCACACGTTGACGTCCATTCGTTCCAGCGCCTTGCGACATTCCGGGACCGTCGTCAACTGAAACAGAACGTCCCGGCTGAGATCGACGTTGTTGGGGTTGTGTGGCGTCGTGCACATGTAATCCTGGTAGTAGGCGCGCTCCGCCGCGGGGATGGCTTCGATGTTCGGGACCAGCGGCCGGGCCCACAGCCGATACCAGACCGACCCGAAGGTCGAGTAGAGCGTCGAGACGTGCGGGAAAGCCAGGATCGCGTCCTCGGCCAGGTCCCACGTCCGTTGCAGTGTATCGCTGAGGCCTTCGCCGGCCCATCGCCGTGCAAGCTTCTCGATGGTTGCGGCAATATCCATCCCCGGATCGAACTGGAAGCGGCGGAAGATCTCGTGGTTCACGTTGAACGGGACCAGCTCCGGTGGTCCGGTTCCGTTCAGATGAGCCAGGTGAGTGACACCGTTCTCTTGCAACAGCTTCAATCGCTGGAACGTCAGCGAGGGATAGGGCACGCCCACCAGGGGAGCGAACAGACTGTTGGGCCCAGCCGCCATGTAGAAGTGCGCGCGCGACGATCGCTCTTCTAACTCGGACGCCAGCCGCCGTTCTTCCGGTGCGAAGGACAGCTGGTGGATCGAGCCGGCGACGAACGACTTCGAGTCGGGATAACGTGGGTGCGCATACGGCATCTCCCACCCCTTCACCACCAGCGAGGCCGTCTCGACTTCGAGGCCATCGCCCAACCCGTTCCAGATCACGTCGTGTTCGCCGTAGAAGGATTCCAGCCGGGTCAGCACCCTGAAGTCCGGATTCGTCTCCATTGCGGCATCGCGCAGGACCTTGAAGAAACGGAGCGCGTTGTCACCGGCGGCCTGTGCGATCGCGCGCTCGTCCTTCCACTCGCGAATCAGGTACGCGCCGCCGTTCCGTCCCACGTAGAGCGACTGTGTATGCTCGAAGCCCGCGCCGCTGTCGTTGGTCCAGATTGACAGGAAGCCGAGTTCGGGCACCTCGCTCATCAGCTTCCGCACCATCTCGGCGTAGTGCTCGCGGACTAGCGGGTGAGCGATCGTCATGTTGTAGCGCGGTTTGAAGCTGCGGAACGGGTGGTCCACGCGTGCGCCGCGCAGCATGGGATAGCGCTGGAAGAATTCTTCCGGCACCGAGCGCGGCTCGAAGCAGAGCAGCCCGGGCACCATTCCGTATTCGCGCGCCAGCTCCGCATTGCGCTTCAGGTACTCGAGGTTGGCTGAAAGGTAGTCGGCCGGATAGAGTCCTTCGTTGAGATCGGTCGACACGAACTGGTCCAACGCCGGGCAATAACCGTAAAACATCGGGTAGGCTTCGCCCGGCGGCCCGCTCTCCAGCGCGGAGGGAAACGCCAGACCGTTCACCTCCAGGTGCGTGAAGCCGGACTCGGCAAGGCGGCGAACGTAGCTTGCCCTGTCCAGCCCCCGCTGGATGCGGCCTTCCTGGTTGAGGAAGAAGTCGTAGGTCGAGCGAAGCCACTCGAAGGCGGTCTCGAAAACCCTTCCTTCCTCTACCGACGTGATCGGGTCACCCGCCAGGTCCCGCAACAGGTGGGTGACGAACGAGAACAGGACGCTTGTTGGCTTCGCCTCCAGAAACCCGGCCCCATCGCGCCGGAGACGGATGAAAGCTCTGCTCAAGCCGGTGTCGTCGTTCACTGCGCCTGGGTTCGCCAGCAAGTGAAAGACGCCCGGCTCCGGCTGGAGCGGCTGGCTGCCGCCGCCTAGTTCCACGGCGCCGCCGCACGCCTGCGCCAACTCCGCCGCGGCCGTGTGAAACACCCTCGGCGCTGCCCCATCCACACAGATGGACCTCACCTGGGACAGGGCGTCGGCAATCGTCATGTCATGCGGCATGATGTGTGACCCTCAACGATCACTGAAGATCGATCTCGACTTTCAGCTCGCCACGGACTTCCGTCGCGAAGTCGAGGTAGCGGCTCTCTCTCACCGGGACGGATTCGTACGCCAATCCGACACCGCCGACGCGAACCGCACGCGGCGAGGCGCCGGCCGGTAGGAGCACGTGGAAGTGCACATCGGCTGCGGCAGCTTCCGCGACCATCTCGATCCTCTTCGCGCTCAGGCGATAGCTGTAACCGAATCCCGAACCCGAGCTAGCGTAGACCGTCCGGACTTGCGCTTCCTCCACACCGGCGGCCGGCCAGCGGGGCGACAAGCGGACACGATCGAAGCACACCCCCACATCCTCGACGCCGGCCAGTCCGCCGATCAACGCGTACAGCATAGCACTCGACCCCCAGCCGTCTGTGGGCTCGGCTTCCGGGCTGGTGCTGGTCTCGACGCTGGCGGGCCTGCCATCGGGGAAATACCACAGGTACGTCTCACCCTTCTCCGCGACCAGCGCGTGGTAGCGCCTGAGGATGTCGACACCGTATTCCTCGAAGCCGTGATCGAACGCCGCCTTGGCCAGCTCGCCGCCGACCAGCGGCATGATGCCGCCGTTTACGTAGGCGCCGGCCACCAACTTCTCATCACCGAAGACGCCGTCCGGAAACGGCGGGTCGATGGAGAACCACTCGGCGAACGCGTCGGTCGTTGAGCGGCGGCGCCGGTACTCCTCGATGATCGATACCGCCATCTCGTGCGTCGCCGCGCCACGGTTGATATCCATCGGGTTGCTCAAGCTGAGCTGCGCCGATTCGTCGACCCCGGGAATCTCGGCCGGTCCCAGTTTCACGAAGTGCGAGTAGTAACTCCCGTTCCAGCACACGGCGTTCATGTTCTCCCGCAGCGCGCGGGCCCTGTCCCGCCAGTACTCGGCGCGCCGCCTATCGCCGAAGCGATCGTAGAGAACGGCCACGAGACGGAAGGCCTCGTAGTAGCCGCTGTTGTCGCCGTGCATGATGCCCCAGTACGTGTTCTCATCGATCTGGAACTGAAGCCAGTCGTGTGCGCCGGCGGTGTACGCGAAATCCCAGGTGTCGATGGTATAGGCTCGCTTGACCAGGCCGTGCCGCTCGTCCCAATACCATTCGTGCTCCAGCACGTAGCTCAGCGCCTTCTCCAGCCGCGGCAACAGGCCCTGCAGCCATTCGTCATCGCCGCACGCCTGCCAAGCCAGGTAGGCGGCTTTGACGAAGCGGTACTCGACATCGGCCTCGACAGGCACGCGCACGTACTTGGTCCAGTTCTCCTTCTCGCTGGGGAGTTTCTCGGGAAAGGTGGACACGTAGTCGAAGATGCGACCGCTGGCCGACTGCGTCTCGCCGAAATGCTCTACCGCGCTGGTCACATCGGAGAGGAAGTAACGCCCGGTCCGCAGCATGTCACTGTGGTCCCGGATCCAGAGCGATTTGGCGTCGGGTGATCGGAATCCCCGAATCGTCTTGCCGTCGATGGACATCTCCAGCACGTCGGCGGCAAGAAACGAACCCACCAGCGGCACGAGCTCGTCGATCGCCCTGACGCCGGTCTTGATCGAGGTCTGGGTCGTCATCGTGTGAGCGCTCTCCCCAGAGTTAACGCAACTCGACGAGGGCCTCCCAGAATCGCCACTTCCCGGGGCCGAACCCGGTATTCCAATCGTCCGGCTCCAGCGTGAAGGTGCTGGGCGGCGCCGTGAACAGCTCACGGCCTTCGTATCGCGCGCCAACCAGGTGGGTGCCCGCCCAGTACAGCGAATCACCGCCCTTGCGCGCGAAGAAGAAGCTGGCGTCGGTGGCGAACGGACCGTAGCTCACCTTGCCCGACTCGAACGTGTAGCGCGGTCGCTTGTTCGCCGTGAGGATGTCACGCAGCAGATCGGTTTTCGCGCACACGTACACCTCTTCACCGTCCATCTCGAGTACGACGCCGATACCGGCACGATCCTCGGGCGGCTCGATGACTCGGATGGCGTCGATGGGTGAGTCGCTCGGGTCGTCGCGCGACACGGGGACGAGCACGGTCACGAAGGTCTCGACCTGGCCCTCCATGTAGTGGCTGGCCAGGTTCTGGTGGACCGCCGTGTTGTCCTCGTTGTTGCGGGTGATCTCGAAGCTGCCCGCCCGCCGGATGCCGCCCTGCGGCAATTCGATTCGCAGCGCAGTGCCCTGCCGTTGCGGTTGGCCGCGGATGTAGTCTACCGCCGTGACGAAGTAATGGTCACCCCGCTCCAGTACCGTGGTCGCGTGCCACAACGTCGCCAGCGTATAGAAGTCCGTCTCCAAGAACTTCACCACGTCGAACACGACGTACACGTTCTCCGGCTTCAGCCATGCGATCACACGATCGTGCTGCACGCCGTCGCGTCGGTCGGTGATACGCGTGCGACTCACGTCGAAATCGTCGGCCGTCCAGAAATCGATCTTCTCCGTCTGCACCGACCGATACCCGCCGGAGTTGCGCAGGAACTCCCAAAGCGACTGCTCGCGTCCCAGCTTGCCCGTCCGCCAGACGAGCCGGTTGTGATAATAGTCGGCCCGGTACTCGCCGTAGGGGCCAGACGGCATGCGAGGACGGTAGCCGGCGTCGTTCAGCAACACCGAGCCGCCGCTCATCATCAGCACGATCGAATCCTCGTCGGAATGCCCGTGGTGCATCTTCTCTTCTTCGACGGGGATCGTGTGGCGCAAGTAGTCGCGCGCCATCAGCGCGTAAGGTCCTTCATCGCGGTAGTTGAGCAGCAGGTAGTTGGCGTCGTCGTCCCAGCCGTCGCGGAACACGACCTTCTTTCCGACCAGATCCTCCATGACTTCCTCGCTGGCCGTTGGCGGCGGCGCGGCGGGACCGTCTTCCGACCAGATGTAGGCATCCAGCAAGGTCAGGCCGTTGCCGATGCCGATTGGCTCGCCTTCGGCTGGGCGCATGGCGTTGAAGATGCGTTGCGCCGCCCAACGGTATTCCTCGCGATCGTATTCCGTCGCCGCGCGTTCCAGCAGGGCGACATACTGTGCCCAATTGCCGTGCCAGCGGGCGTCGCCGAAGTCGGGCACCATGCCAGTGGGATCT
>JBDHHL010000344.1:0-7514 GCA_039589375.1 Gemmatimonadota bacterium
GTTACCCATCTTCGCGCAAACGGACCCGAAGATCTGGCCGCACTTCTGCGCGCCTTCACCAGAGTCCGAGACGATCTCCACCGTCGTCTCCGCCGCACGGATGATCTCCGGCCCCTTCTTCTTCCCGCCTTTGCCGGTCCCTTTCTTCCGCGAAGTGCCCGTTTTCGTGGCCACTGTAACCTCGGCTCTCTTTGTCTCTCTGGGTGCCCGACCCCGCCGTCCCCGGCGATGATCGGCTTCATTTTTGACTGGCCTTGGGCAGACCCCTTCCCCGCCCCTTTAGGCGGATTCCGTGCCAAAAAATCCGCCTAATATACACAGCCTCTAAGTCCCAGCGCCACATACGGTTCAGCGCAGCGTATGTCCCTGCTGACAGCGCCGATACACCTACCCGGGGGCATAATGCCCCAGTAACGGGACTTTGGCAGTTCGGGCTAAATCATTAATGGGGTTGAATATCGGCAGGTTGGTGGGGAGCAGAACTCCCGTTCACCCCAACGCCTTCACTGGGCCCGCTCGTACAGCGACACGTGTGACATGCTCGCCGCCGTGAACCGTTCGCGTCGCCAGCCGCCCCAGCGCTGCCGGAGTCGCAGTCCCGCGATGCGCGCCATCAGATCGAGTTCGGACGGGTAGGCGTAACGGATCTGGAGCGGGTAGAACTTGATCCCGTCCTCCGAGATGACGACATGCCGGCTCTCGACCCGCTGGTTCAAGCGGTCGTGTTTCGAGGCTTCGATGCGAATGCCGTCCGGCTCGTGGCCCTCGAGGGCCAGACGCTGGTCGCGGTCGAAGCGGCTGAGGTCGGGCACGAACGCTTCGACAGCGAAGGCGCCGTCCTCGGCAAGTACACCCGCGACATTCTGGAAGCAGCGCAGCTGATCCTCCTGTGTCAGCAGGCAGAAGAGGGTGTTGAAGGGGATGTAGACGAGCGAGAACTCGCCGTCGACGGCCACGTCGGCGAAGTCGCCGATCGTTACGGGGACGCCATCGCCGTCGGGCTTGGCGCGCAGCCGCGCCACCATCGCCTCGGAGGCATCGATCCCGTGCACCTCGATCCCGCGGCGAACGAGCGGCAACGCCACGCGGCCGGTGCCGATCCCCAGTTCGAGGGCAGGGCCCGGTCCGGCGAGCTCGGCGAGCAGCGTCACCGCCCCTTCGGCATCGAGGGTCGTGTACCACCGATCGTAGATCTCAGCGATTGCGTCGCCGTAGGTTGCCGGATCGTAACCGCTCATCGTCTCCTCCACCTTATGTCGGGCCAAGCGGCCACGATAACACGAAGCGGTCCTCGAGGGAACTCGCGGTCCGCCTTCCCATTCATGTGTCTAGTGCCCGACCACAGTAGTTGTCACGTTTGAGCAGGGGCCGGCCGGTGGACCCCCTCAACGCCTCATGATTTCTGTGTCCGACCACTAGCACCTCTGGGGACCCCGAACTAAGGTTGGCCACGGGAGGTAACACTGTCAGTGAGAACACTGGAAGAGATACTCGACGCGCGCACTCGGCCGGGTGAACTGTACGAGCGCCTGGACGACGCGAACAACATCCGCTGTTTCGCCTGCGGTCTGCGCTGCCTGATTCGCGAAGGGCGACGCGGCGTCTGCCGAGTGCGATACAACGACGACGGAGTCCTTCGGGTCCCGTGCGACTACGTCGCTGCTCTACAGGTCGACCCGACGGAGAAGAAGCCGCTCTTCCACGTTCTGCCGGGTTCCGAGTCGGTGACCTTCGGCATGCTGGGCTGCGACCTGCACTGCGACTACTGCCAGAACTGGATCACGTCGCAGGCGCTGCGCGACGAGCACGCCGGCATCGGGCCGACCGATGTTTCGGCGGCGGAGATCGTTCAACTGGGATTGCAGCGGGGAGCGCGACTGGCCGTCTCATCCTACAACGAGCCGCTCATCACATCGGAGTGGGCGGTCGAAGTCTTCAGAGAGGCGAAGGCCAGGGGCCTCCGTACCGCCTTCGTTTCGAACGGCAACGCGACCCCGGAGGTGTTGGACTACCTGCGGCCGTGGCTGGACGTTTTCAAGATCGACCTCAAGACGATGAGCGACCGCAAGTACCGAAAGCTGGGCGGTGTGCTGAACCACGTCCTCGACGCGATCCGCATGACCTCCGAGCGCGGCTTCTGGGTCGAGGTAGTGACGCTGGTGGTCCCCGGCTTCAACGACAGCGACGACGAGCTGCGCGATGCCGCCGATTTCATCGCCTCCGTCTCGCCGGACATCCCATGGCACGTCATCGCGTTTCGTAAGAACTACAAGATGGTCGATCCGGCGGACACAAAGCCTGAGGACTTGAAGCGTGCCGCCGCGATCGGGCGCGAGGCGGGGCTCCACTTCGTCTACGCGGGTAACCTGCCGGGCATGGTAGATTCCCTCGAGAATACCTGCTGCACCGGATGCGGCCGCACCCTGATCGAGAGGGCCGGCTTGGTGATCAAGAAAGACGAGCTGAGTCCTAGCGGCGGCCGGTGCCCGGGCTGTAGTACGGCGATCCCGGGGATATGGAACTAAGCCGGCGCCGAGGCAGGCCTAGATCTTGCGCTTTTTCGGGTTTGACAATATCGAATATCGAACGGCTTTCAGAATATCCGATATCGAACAGCCGAATATCGAATGATGAAGAATTGTAGGAGACTGCTTGTCCCGTTTTGTTCCAAGCTGCCCACGAGGAGGCGCGCATGGCAGGAATAGTCGGGTACGGGGCGTACGTCCCCAGGAAGCGGATCAAGACGGAGGAGATCGCTCGCCAGTGGGGCAAGGACCCGGGAACGATCCAGCGAGGGTTGCTGCTGAAGGAGAAGACGGTCCCCGGTTTTGACGAGGACACGATCACGATATCCGTGGCGGCGGGCCGGGCTGCGATCGACCGGGCCGGCATCGATCCCCAGAAGATCGGCGCGATCTACATCGGATCCGAGTCGCACCCCTATGCCGTGAAGCCGAGCGGCACCGTGGCGTTGGAGGCGTTGGGAATCGGTCCCGAGGTCCACGTCGCTGACTTCGAGTTCGCCTGCAAAGCGGGAACGGAAGCGATGTTCGTCGCGCTCGGCCTCGTGGAAGCCGGTCGCGTCGAGTACGCGATGGGCATCGGCGCCGATACGTCGCAGGGCGCGCCGGACGACGCCCTGGAGTTCTCCGCATCCGCAGGCGGCGCCGCATTCATCTTCGGGCGCGACAACCTGATCGCCGATGTCGTCGATACCTACAGCTACACCAGCGACACTGCCGACTTCTGGCGGCGCGAAGGCGAGTTCTACCCGCGGCACGGAGGCCGTTTCACGGGCGAGCCGGCCTACTTCAAGCACGTGCTGGCGGCGAGCCGCGGGATCCTGGAGAAGACCGGGATCAAGCCGGAGGAGTTCCGCTACGTCGTCTTCCACATGCCCAACGGCAAGTTCCCGTTGTCGGCGGGCAAACAGCTCGGGTTCACGAAAGAGCAACTGGAGACGGGTTGGGTCGTGCCCACGATGGGCAACACCTACTCGGGCTCATCGCCGACCGGACTGGCGGCGATCCTCGACGTGGCCGAGCCCGATGACCTAATCCTCATCACGTCGTTCGGCTCCGGCGCGGGAAGCGACTCGTTCATCTTCAAAGCGACGGACCGGCTGCCGGAAGTGCAGGGCCGCGCCCCGACGGTCAGCGCGATGCTGGACGGTCGGCGCCAGTACGTGACGTACGGAGAATACGCGAAGTTTCGAGAAAAAATCATTGTTAATGATTGATCGTCCTGATTTGATGGCTTTGAAAATCGAACTCAGAACATCGATTAACAAATGTTGAAATGAACCACTTCGACATTCCTTGTTCGATATTCTGTGCTCGATATTCAAAGCATGCATAACGCGAGGAAGGAGCCCTGTATGAGGGATGTTGCAATCGTCGGTGCGGGCATGACGCGGTTCGGCGAGCTCTGGGGATCGAGCCTGCGCGACATGTTCGTGGAGGCTTCGGCAGAGGCGCTGAACGAAGCGGGCACGGACCGACTGGACTCGATCTACGTGGGCTGCATGTCCGGAGGACAGTTCGTCGGTCAGGAGCACCTCGGCCCGCTGGTGGCGGACCAGTTCGGCATGACCGGCGTTGCGGCGGTCCACGTCGAGTCGGCATGTGCCTCGGGCGGCGTGGCTCTGCGGCAGGCTTTCATGGATGTGGCTCTCGGGATGAGCGATCTGTCGCTGGCGGTCGGGATCGAGAAGATGACCGACGGAGCCGACGTCACCAACGTGCTGGCTACAGCGGCGGACCAGGAGCTAGAGGTCTACTACGGCGTAACGTTCCCAGGACTCTACGCGATGATCGCCCGCGCCCACATGCAGCAGTACGGGACGACCGAGGAAGACCTGGCCTGGGTGTCGGTCAAGAACCACCGGCACGGCGCCATGAACGAGAAGGCGCAGTTCCGCGGTGAGGTCACCGTCGAGCAGGTGCTGTCCTCGTCGATGGTCGCCGAGCCGCTGCGGCTGCTTCACTGCTCGCCGGTGAGCGACGGGGCGGCGGCGGTCCTGCTCTGCCCGCTCGACATGGCCAAGGAGTTCACCGATCGGCCAGTGAAGATCGTGGCGAGCGGCCTGGCGACCGGATCGATAGCGCTGGCCGACCGTGAGGACCCGGCATTCCTCGACTCGGTGCAGAAATCGGGGGAGCGGGCATTCAAGATGGCCGGACTAGGGCCAAGCGATATCCAGGTGGCCGAGGTTCACGATTGCTTTTCCATCGCCGAGATCTGCTGCACCGAGGCGTTGGGTTTCGTAGAGCGAGGCAAAGGCGGAGCGGCGGCCAAGGACGGGTTCACCGCGATTGGAGGCAGCGTGCCGGTGAACACCAGCGGCGGCCTCAAGTCGAAGGGCCACCCGGTGGGCGCGACCGGCGTCGCGCAGGCGATCGAGATCTTCCGGCAGCTGCGCGGCGAGGCCGGCGGCCGCCAGGTCGAGAACGCACGCATCGGCCTAGCCCAGAACATGGGCGGATCGGGAGCCAGCTCCGTGGTCCACATCTTCGAGGGGGTGTGATCATGCCGAGTCCGAGATACACGCGAGAGATTCCCAACCGCTACCGGCTCGAGGGGTTCGAGACTATCAATCTGTCCCGAGCCGGGAAGGTGATCACGTCGACGGTGATCCACGTACCGCCCGCCGACTTCCTGATGGAAGCGCCCTATGCGATGGCGATCGTCGAGACGCCCGAAGGCGCGCGCTTCATGACCCAGGTCGTGGATTGCGAGCCCGCGTCGGTGCTGCCCGGGATGGAAGTGGCGCTCGAGTTCCGGCTGATCCGAAAAGAAGGTAAGAGCGGAATTCTGTGTTATGGGCACAAAGGAGTTCCGATTTAGGCAGGTTTTGAATGACGAATATCCAATATCGAGCAGGGAATGTCCAAGGCTAAGACAAGTTCTTCTGCTGTTGGACATTCGGTGTTCGACATTCGATATTGACAAACCTGCAAAGTACCACGTTTCGTTTGGGGAATTAGACCATGCATAGAGTCCCCGTCTTGGCGGAGCTAACCGACGAGCATTACCGCGCTTACGAGGCCGAAGCGAAGCGACGCGGGGTGTCGGTCGAGGAGCTCGTCCAGCACACGGTCAACTGCCTGTTACGGGAGCTCGAGCAGGAAGAAGACGACTGCACGGGCCCCGACCAGTATATCAGCGTCTCCTAGCCGAAGGCCGCTTCGGCTAGCCTGCCGCCCTTCGGCCAGTGTGGTCGGCTCCTGCCGGCCCACTGGCCCTTTTTCCAAGCGCCACAATGAGACGTTCGGTCGCTCGCCTCGAGAGAGGCTCGCTGCCGTCGACCCGGCGAACATATCCCTTGTCAGGGGTCTCGGCTCAGCGCTTCTCGAATCCTTCGCGCCTGCTCGGAATCCCAGTCCGCGTCCTCCGGCGATGCCGGCTCCATCCGGTAGAGCCAGGATAGGCCTGTTCGGCCGGTATAGCCGTCCGGTAGTTGATAGACCGGATCGCTCAGCGCCTCGTCCAGCGAGACGAATTGGAAGCCCTCGGCGGCAAGCGTATCGAGCAGCGCGTCCAGGTGATCGCTGACCAGAAGGGTCGCGTGGAGCAGCAGAATGTGATCGACGTCTCGCCCCACCTTACGTCGTGCCACATCCTGCGCGTGGCGTACTGTCTCCACGATGTGATCGACAAGCAGGTCTCCGATTCGCAGGGCCTCGACCTCATCTCCAGCGCTTACCGCTCGCTCGTACGGCCGCGAGAGCATGAACTCCGAGTTGTCGACCGAGACGTGCGCGATCTCGTAGTCCAGCTCGTGCAAGAGCTCGAGTGCCGCCCCCCGCCGCTCCGGCGTCGGCCCCTGATGCAGCATCGGGTAGCGGAAGTAGCGAACCGGTCCGCCGACGACCTCTTGCAAGCGCGAATCACAGGTCCGAACGTCTTCGAGCCACTGTCCTATCGCCGCCGAGTTGAGGTCGCGATGCGACTCGCTGTGATTGCCCAGCGGCATACCTCGCTCGAGCCACATCCGCAGCAGCGGAGCGTCCGGCCCGATGCCGGCGCAGCGCACGAACCCGGTGGCGACGACGCCACGGGTCGCCAGGGCGTCGAGCAAGCGGCCCGTCGCCGCCTCACGCCCCTCTGCGGGTGCCGGGCCGTTCCACGGCAGGTCGTCGATGGTGATGGCGATGCGCGGGCCCGGCTCGGGCTTCGGTTCCTGACGCGTGACCGTCACCGGCGTCGTCAGAACGAGGATAGCGCCCGCGATCAACAATACGGCTACCATCGTACCTCGTCGCCGCGATTTCAACCGTTCCTCCTATCGCCTTCGCCCTGGTTATGCTCGCCTGAGCGATTCGGCTGAGGGCTAGCGACCGGCGCCGACGCCAGAAGTCACTTCCTCTTCCTCCGCCTTCTCCTCATCGCCGGGGGCCTTCTCCCACTCGTAGTCGCGCTCCATGATCCAGCGCTCGAACCAGTCCAGCTCGACGTTCGCCTTGTAAAGCCGGTGTCGCAGCTCGCCCCAACCGTGGCCGGCCCGCGGCGCCACGAACAGGTGCGTGGGCACGCCGTTCGCCTTGAGGGCGCGATGCATCTCGACCGACTGCGGCATCGGCACCCGAGCGTCGTTCTGGCCGACCAAGAAGATCGTCGGCGTCGTGACCTGCGCGACGTCGCTGAGCGGCGAGTTCTCCCAGTAGACATCGATCGGAGCGTTCTCCTGCCACGGCGTCCCGCCGAACCACGGTGTCCGATAGATGCGCACGTCACTCTGCCCGTACATCGAGATCCAGTTGGCCGCCCCGGCACCCGAGCACGCCGCTTTGAAGCGATCGGTGAACGTGATGATCTTGTTGGTCATGTGGCCGCCGGCGCTCCAGCCCATCTTGCCCATGCGGTCGCCATCCACAAGGCCCTGCTCGATCAGGTAATCGACGCCGGCCATCACATCGAGGTGTGCGTTCTTGAAGTAGTGGCCGACCATGTCGCGCAGGAAGTCGTCGCCGTAGCCCGTGCTCCCCCGATAGTTGGGCTGCAGAACCATGTAG
>JBDHHL010000345.1:0-5060 GCA_039589375.1 Gemmatimonadota bacterium
GCCGTACACAGGCCCCACGGCGCAGGCGATCGTGGCGAAGATCGTCACAGAGGAGCCGAGGCCGGTGGCGCAGTCACGCAAGACGGTGCCGGCGCACATGGACCTGGCGATCCGTAAGGCGCTCGCCAAGCTGCCGGCGGATCGCTTTGCAACGGCCGAGGCGATGGCCATCGCGCTGCGCGATCCGTCGTTCGGACTTGCAGGTGCGGCGCGAGCTGTGGCGGTGCCATCTGCCGCGCCGATAGCGTTCCGCCGGCGACCCGCTGCAGCATGGATCGTCGCAGCGATTGCTTTGCTGGTGGGTGGGTTCGCGCTCTGGGGACCGTGGCGAGGGAACTCCCGTCCGGCGCGCGTCCATCGCTTTGTCCTCCACCTGCCGGATGGCGACACGCTGGCCGGAGACATGCCGATCGCCTTGTCCCGTGACGGGAGTGAGCTGGTATACGCCGCTCGGCGGGCGGGAACGCGCCGCCTCTATCGCTGGAGCTTCGATCAATTCGAACCGGAGCCTATTGGTGGTACGGAAGGGGCTGAAGACCCGTTCTATTCCGCGGACGGTCGGTGGATCGGTTTCATCGCCGATGGGTGGCTGTCCAAAGTTGCGCTCGCCGGCGGTTCACCGACGCCAATACTCACCCTGCAGAGCTTCTTCGGCGCCACATGGGAACCGGATGACACGATCATCTTCGGAGGTCGCATCTCGGGCGTTTCCGGGATCTGGAAGATCCCTGCAGCGGGGGGCACGCCCAAGCAGATCAAGCGTGCGGGACGCTTTGACGACATACTGGACCAGGCGAACTGGTCTCCGCAGCTCCTGCCGGGTGGGGATGCACTGCTGTTTGGCGTGAGACACACAAGTCAGATTCAGCGCATCGACGTCTTTCAAAACGGGTCTGGTGAGCGCCACACCGTACTCGCACAGGGCAATCGCGCCTGGTACGCGCCGACGGGCGACCTCATCTACTGGTGGAACGGTGATCTCCTGGCAGCCAATTTCGACGCTCGCCAGCTTCGCACGACCGGTCCGGGCGTACCGGTGGTCGAGGATGTCTATGTAGACGCGTACGCTCTCTCTGAGGCCGGGGTTCTCGCCTACGTCTCAGGCTCGGCTCAGGAGTATCGTTCGCTCGTGTGGGTCGATGCACATGGCGGTGTCGATCCAGCCCAGGTCCGCGCCGGGGGCACGATACTTCGCATATCCCCCGACGGTACACGCGTCATACTTCGCCGTTCCGCACCTCGTGCCATGATCTGGATCTATGACCTGCAGCGAGGGGAAGGTCGACCTTTGACGGATCCGGAGAGTGACGCGTTCTGGGCCATCTGGAGCAGCGACGGCCGTCAGGTCATCTACAACTCGAGCCAACACAGCCCCCACCTTAATCTCTACGCTGCGTTCGTCGACGGCTCGAGTGAGTTGCAGCGGATCACGACGGAGCCGCACCACCAGCAGCCGTATTCCATGTCCGCGGACGGAACCGTTCTCGCCTTACAGCGTTCTAATCATCCGGCTACCGGATCGGACATTTTCATTTTGGTGCTGGGTACTGACAACACACCGCGCGAGTTCCTCGCGACACCGGCCAGCGAGTTGCACCCCGCGCTGTCGCCAGATGGTCGATGGATGGCCTTCGCATCAGACGAGTCGGGTCGATACGCGGTGTATCTGCGTTCCCTCGACGCCACCAGCGAAACGATTGTTGTATCGAGCGGCGGTCGTTGGGAGCCTCTTTGGGCACCACAAGGCGACGCACTGTACTATCGCAACCTCGGGGGCGATAGCCTTTTCATGGTTCCACTCGAGTTGAAGCAGTCTGCCCGGATCGGGGAGCAGCGTCTTGTCGGGACCGGTCCATACCAATCTGGGTCACCGTGGGGACGGACGTACGATCTTCACCCGTCCGGCGACCGCTTCTTGATGCGGCGTGCGGGAGAGCGCTCGGGTGCGCTCACGCGAATCCATGTTGTGCTCAACTGGTTCGACGAGCTGGGTACGCGGCAGGGTGCCGGAGAGTGACTGATTCCTTCGAGCGACTGAAGACCGCCGTAGCGGATCGCTACACGATCGAGCGCGAGCTGGGCGCGGGCGGCATGGCCACCGTCTACCTCGCGCACGACGTGAAGCACGACCGTAGGGTCGCCGTCAAAGTGCTACGTCCTGAACTTGCCGCCGTGCTCGGCGCCAAGCGCTTCCTCAACGAGATCAAGGTCACCGCCAATCTGCAACACCCGCACATCCTGCCACTCCACGACTCGGGCGAGGCGGGCGGCTTCGTTTACTACGTCATGCCCTACGTGGAAGGCGAGTCGCTGCGAGCGAAGCTGGAGCGTGAGAAAGAGCTATCGATCGAGGAGGCGATCGAGATTACGAAGGCGGTAGCGAGCGCCCTCGACTACGCGCACCGCCAGGACGTGATCCACCGTGATATCAAGCCGGAGAACATCCTGCTGCACGATGGTCAGCCGGTGGTGGCCGACTTCGGGATCGCGCTGGCGGTGAGCGCGGCTGACGGAACGCGGTTGACCGAGACCGGCCTCTCGCTGGGAACGCCTCAGTACATGAGCCCCGAGCAAGCGATGGGCGACCGCGAGCTGGACGGGCGTAGCGACATCTACTCTTTGGCCTGCATCATGTATGAGATGCTGGTTGGCGAGGCGCCGTATACGGGTCCTACGGCGCAGGCGATCCTAACGAAGATCGTGACCGAGGAACCGAAACCGGTCACGCAAACGCGCAATACGGTGCCTGAGCACGTGGACGTGGCTATCCGCAAGGCGCTCGCCAAGCTGCCGGCGGATCGGTTTGCGACGGCGGCCGAGTTGGTCGAAGCGATCGTGCAGCAGCGAGCGGTCGCACTGCCCACGAGCGCGAGGAGAAGATGGTGGGCCTGGGCTATCCCCGCAGCGATGCTCGCCATGGCAGCCATTGCAATTGCAACGCTGGTAGGCAGAGAGGATGGTCGGTCAGGAGAGCTTCAGCCGGTGGTGCCCGTTCAATTGACCGCCAACCCGCTGGAGATGTCCGTATCTGGATCCGCAATCTCCCCCGACGGCAGATATCTGGCGTTCGTCGATCTTCGGGGTTTGCATTTGCAGGATTCTGCTACCAAGGCGACGCGCTCAATACCCATCGAGAACCCGATCACACCATGGAAGGTCTGGTGGTACCCAAACAAGGATGAGGTGCTATTCCTCGGAACGGACTCGACAGACATCCAATCGCTGTGGTCGATCAGCATGTTCGGTGGCAGCGCACGCAAAGTGCATTCGAGTGTGATGACGGCCGCCATCGCACCTGATGGTGAAGCGCTCGCGGTGATTCGGGGCGCCAATACCCGCGACCAGTCGTTTCGCGAGATCTGGCTAATGGGGCCAAACGGGGAGAACCCCCGGCTCTTCGTGACCGCCGGTCCCGAAGAGAGTTTCTGGAAGATCTCATGGACGCCCGATGGCGCTTATCTGGCCGTTGCCATTTGGTCGGGCACCGCGACTAGGCCAAACACTAGGATCGATCTGGTCTCTATTGCGGACGGGCATCGCCGGGCGCTTATGTCAGACGAGAAGATCTTCCAGGCCTGGACCGGTCCGCTACCGCTTGCGTGGTGCGGTGCTTCGCGGCTCTTGTTTTCGCGCCGTGACGGACCGTGGCATCAAGCTACGTCCAACGTGTGGATGGTGGATGTGGATTTGACGAACGCTCAACCGAAGGGTGAAGCCCGCCGCCTCACACAATGGACAGGAGCCAACGTCAGAGAGCTGAGCGCAACCCGCGATTGCTCACGAGTGGTCGTGCTCCAAGTGAGGAATCAGGCAGACGTGTATGTAGGGGAACTCGACCGATCAGGGGCGATGTTTTCGGTCGCTCCTCACAAGCTCACCTTCGATGAGCGGGAAGATATTCCGGCAGATTGGTCGGCCGAGGGTCTGGGCTTGCTGCTCTTGTCCTCGAGAGCTGGGACCTACGGCGTATATCACAAGAGCCTGGGATCTGACGACCTGGACTTTCTGCACAACATCGAAGGTGATTGGGTCAGGGTCACGTATGCTCCTGGCGGTAACTCGGTGCTCTACCGACAGGAGGGAGACATCTGGACGGTCCCAAGCCGAGGCGGCGCAGCGCGTCTACTTGCCGAGGGTGACTTCGAAGACGTGCAATGCGTTCCCGCCGTTGATGGCCCATGCGTGGCTGGCACGATAGAGGGAAGCCAGTACGTGTTCTATGCGCTCGATCCCAATAGTGGTGCTACTCTCGAAGTCGCCCGCACGGAACATCGTGCGCCGTTCACCCAATTCGATCTATCGCCTGACGGAACGAGGGTTGCGGTCGTGCACAACGATGATGACAGGATCGTCATTCTGGATCTTGCGACAGGCGACGAGTCGTTCGTTGTTGTCCACGGTTGGAGCATGTTCGAGTTCGTTTCATGGAAGGCACAGAGCGATGGGTTCTTCGTAAACTCTGGGTTTGCAATGGCGAGCGGCTATCCGCTATTGCTGAGTGTGGACATGGACGGCCGAGCGCGTGTGCTCCGACGCAATACAAGTGAATGGTACGTGTATCCTGAGGCCTCTCCGGACGGACGTCATCTGGCGTTTGCGAGCATGTCGTTTCATGGCAATGCATGGTTGATTCCAAGGATTCTAGTCTCGCCATGAACGAGGATCTCGACCGCCTCAAGGATTGCGTCGCGAATCGATACACGATCGAGCGTGAGCTCGGCGCTGGCGGCATGGCCACCGTCTACCTCGCGCACGACCTGAAGCATGACCGCAAGGTCGCGGTCAAGGTGCTGCGTCCAGAGCTGGCGGCTGTCTTGGGCGCCGAGCGCTTCCTCAACGAGATCAAGGTCACGGCGAACTTGCAGCATCCCCATATCCTTCCCCTGCACGACTCGGGGGAGGCCGACGGGTTCCTCTACTACGTGATGCCCTACGTGGAGGGCGAGTCGTTGCGCCAGAAGCTCGACCGGGAGAAACAGCTAGGCGTGGAGGAGAGTCTCGAGATCACGGAGGCCGTTGCGCAGGCGCTCGACTATGCCCACCGGCAGGAGGTGATCCAC
>JBDHHL010000346.1:0-5048 GCA_039589375.1 Gemmatimonadota bacterium
CAGCCCCAGCGATGTGATCAGAGAGGGCGACGTCCTGAAGATGAAGGTGATGGAGTCGGATCCCATCAACCGCAGGATCGTCCTGCAGGTCACCGAGCTGCCCGAGCCGCGCCCGGAGCCGGAGGTTGAGGAGGGCGCAGAGTCCGAGGAGGCGCTCGAGGCTGAGGCGACGGAGGCCGCAGTCGACGCCGATGCGGACGTCGCCGAGGTTGAGGAGTCGGAAGGCGAAGCCGCGGAGCAGCCGGAGGCTGAGGCGGTAGCCGAAGTCGAGGCGGAAGCTGTGGAGGAAGCCGTCGAGACCGAGGCCGTGGAGGACGTCGTCGAGACCGAGGCAGTGGAGGAAGCCGTCGAGACCGAGGCTGTGGAGGACGTCGTCGAGACCGAGGCAGTGGAGGAAGCCGTCGAGACCGAGACGGAGGCCGAAGCGGAAGTTGAAGTAGAGGCTGAAGCCGAAGCCGAAACCGAGACCGACGAGGAAGCGCCCGAGGCGACGCTCGAGGAAGCAGAAGCAGCGGCCGACGAGGAGGCTTCCGAGGGTGAAGAAAAGAAGGAGTGAGCGCGTCGCCGATGCGCTCGACGCCTGACGTTTTGAGGGGGCGGGAGCTTTCGCCCCCTCGTTTTATGTCCAGGGCGGATGGCTAGCTGCCGGGCGGGCCGCGTGGCACTCGTAAGCTGGCCTTTCCACGGGACCGGGTGTAGTCTAAGATCCTGTCGATGAACCGAATCAGCATGAAGACGTGGACGTGGCGAATCGTGGGGGCCACCGCGCTGGCGGTGGCCGGATTCGGGCTTACCTGCGCGGGGACGCGCGGACCCTCAGAAGCGGAGAGAACGGCCCCGGCCCCCGACCCGGCCGTGGCCGCGGCGGACAGCGCCGCGGGCCTGGAATACGGCAAGGCTGAGACGGCGTTCGGGATCGCTGACTACGCCGCGGCTGACTCTCTGGCCGCCAATCTGGTGGAGCACTACGGCGACACCCGCTGGGTAGGTCCGGCGCTGCTGCTCTGGGCGAAGGCATCGCTCGAGCTCGGTCTGCCAGAGGATGCTCTCCTGGCGGCGTCCCGATATCTGCGGCTCTTCCGGGCCTCGGATCCGGCCCGCGCGCCCGGCCTGATCGTCGTCGCCCGAACGTTGTATCTCGAGGGGCGATCCCTCGAAGCCGCGGACAGCCTGCTGGCCACGCCCATCGGTCTCGGCGATGTACGCACCGAAGCGGCGGGGCTGGCGCGTCAGGTCGTTTCCGATCTTGGCCTGGGCGAGCTCGACTCGCTCACCGCACGCTGGCCGTCCTCGCACCCGCTTCAGTCGGTCTTCGAGGTAGAGCGGGCATCGCTGCTTCTGGCCGCGGGCGATCCGGAGCGCGGCAGGGAAGCGGCGCGCGTCGTGCTGGGCATGGACGCGCTGGAGCCCGAAAGGAACCGGGCCGCCGCTATAGAGTCGGGAGAGGCGGGAGAGGAACAGTCGCGACCCATCATCGGCGCTATCCTGCCGCTCAGCGGTCCGCTCGCCGCATATGGCCGCATGGCCGAAGAAGGCATTCGCCTGGCTATTGAAGAGTATAACGAGCGCCACCTGGATGAAGTGACCCTGGTCGTGAAGGACGATGCCGATCAGTACACACGCGACGGCGACCTGGCGCGCGAGCTGGAGCGGTTGGGTGCCGTCGCCATCATCGGGCCGCTGCGGGCAGAAGGGCTGGAGGCCGCCGCGGAAGGCCGTCGCGACCGCGACATGATGATCATCAGCCCGACGGCGCTCGAGAACTACAGCTTCGAGCGCAATACCTACTCGATGTGGAGCACGACCGAGCGGGTGACACGAGGCGCGCGAGCGCTCGCCGCGTTTGCGACGAGGGATCTGCAGATGCGGCGGTTCGGCGTGCTGTATCCCGACAACCAGGAAGGCCGCGCCCAGCTTGCGGCCTTCGCCGACGCGATCCGCGCCCGGGGCGGCCAGATCGTGGAGACGGTCGCGTACGATGACACGGCGACGACGTTCGAGCAGCCGCTCACGGTGTTGCGCGAAGTACATCCCCAGGCGATTTACGCGCCGGCCCTGAACTGGCGGACCGTGATACAACTGTCGCCTCAGTTCTCGTACTACGGTCTTCGCGGAGTGCAGGTGCTGGGCGATTCCGATTGGTCGGCGCCCGAGGTTCTTCGGATGGTCGAGCCGCGCTTCATCGACGGGACGATCATCTCCAGCTTCCTCTATCGATCCAGCCCGTCCGTTCGCTGGCCGGAGTTCGTCGAGCGGTACGAGCGGAAGTACCGGAAAGGCCTCCAGGAGAGCCTGGTCCCGGCGCTCGCCTACGATGCTGCCCATCTGATCCTGTACGCGCTGCCGTGGGGCTACCCGCGCCGGTCGGCGGTCGCCAGGTCGTTCCGTGAGATCCGCAGTCTGCCCGGAGCGACAGGAGTATTCTCCGTACAGTCCGGGGCCGTCACGCGACGCCCGTTCCTGCTCGGGTTCATGGAGGGCGAGCTGGTTCCGGCGTTCGAAGAACTGCGCAGAGACCGCGTTACCTACCAGCGGGATCCCGACCAATGACGATGCAGGACAAGCTGAAGCGGTTGGCCGAAATGCGAGAGCGGGCCGAGCTCGGTGGCGGCGAGGCTCGGATCAAAGCTCAGCACGGGAAGGGCAAGCTGACTGCCAGGGAGCGCCTCGATCTGCTGCTCGACGAGGGGTCGTTCCGGGAATTCGATCGTTTCGTCACCCACCGGGAAACCGAGTTCGGTCTAAGCGAGCAGGTGGTGCTGGGCGACGGCGTGGTCACCGGCCAGGGCAGGATCCACGGACGGTCAGTCCTCGTCTTCTCGCAGGACTTCACGGTGTTCGGCGGCTCGCTGTCTGAGGCGCACGCCGAGAAGATCTGCAAGGTCCTGGACATGGCTGTGAAGGCCGGCGTGCCGGTCATCGGGCTCAACGATTCCGGCGGCGCTCGTATCCAGGAAGGCGTGAAGTCGCTGGGCGGCTACGCCGAGATTTTCTGGCGCAATACCCAGGCGTCTGGGGTCGTGCCCCAGATCAGCGTCGTCCTGGGTCCGTGTGCGGGCGGTGCGGTGTACTCGCCGGCGATCACCGACTTCATCTATATGGTCGACGGCTCGTCGTACATGTTCGTGACGGGCCCCGACGTCGTTAAGACGGTAACGCACGAAGAGGTCGATTTCGAGCGCTTGGGTGGCGCCGAAACGCATGCAACGACATCCGGCGTCGCCCATTTCATGAAAGAGTCGGAGCCCGCGGTGCTCGAGCACGTGCGCGAGCTGTTCAGATACATCCCTCAGAACAACGTGGACGCACCGCCCATGGGGCCGGCTGACGACGCGCCCGATCGCATGGACGAGGAACTGCTCGATATCGTGCCCGACAGCCCCAACAAGCCGTACGACGTGCACGAGGTCATTTCGCGGGTCGTCGATCGCGGGAGCTTCTACGAAGTGCACGCCGACTACGCCAAGAACATCGTCGTGGGCTTCGCGCACCTGGGCGGCCACTCCATCGGTATCATCGCCAACCAGCCGGCCGTCCTGGCCGGCGTGCTCCACATCGACAGCTCGATGAAGGGCGCGCGTTTCATCCGTTTCTGCGACGCGTTCAACATCCCGATCGTCACGTTCGAGGACGTCCCCGGCTTTCTGCCCGGGGTCGCGCAGGAGCACGGCGGCATCATCAAGCACGGGGCGAAGCTTCTGTATGCTTATTGTGAAGCGACGGTCCCGAAGCTGACGGTCATCCTGCGAAAGGCCTACGGCGGCGCCTACGACGTCATGAACTCGAAGCACGTGCGCGGCGACTTCAACTTCGCCTGGCCCACGGCGGAGATCGCCGTCATGGGGCCGAAGGGCGCGGTGGAGATCCTGTTCCGACGACAGATCGCCGAGGCGAAGAATCCGCAGGCGGAGACCGACAAACTGATCGAGCAGTACGAGGAGCAGTTCGCCCACCCGTATATCGCGGCCTCGCGCGGCTATCTGGACGACGTCATCGACCCGCGCGAGACACGACCGCGGCTGATCGAGTCGCTGCGGATAGTCCAGAACAAGCGCGAGCCTGGACCGCCGCGTAAGCACGGCAACATCCCACTCTAATGATCGAAAAGGTCCTTGTTGCCAACCGGGGAGAGATCGCGGTGCGGGTCATCCGCGGCTGCCGCGAGCTGGGCATCCGGGCGGTGGCCGTGTACTCCGAGGCGGATCGGCTGGCGCCGCACGTTTGGCTCGCCGACGAGGCGTACGAGATCGGCCCGGCCCGCGCGGCCGAAAGCTACCTGTCGATCGTACGACTACTGAACGCCGCACAGAAGTCGGGCGCGGACGCGATCCATCCCGGTTACGGCTTCTTGGCCGAGAACGCCGATTTCGCCGCTGCCTGCGAGGAAGTCGGCCTGATCTTCGTCGGACCTTCGGCCGATACGATCGCCCTCATGGGCGACAAGACGGAGGCCCGCCAGGCGATGGAGAAGGCCGGCGTATCCGTCGTGCCGGGAACGACGGAGGCGCTGACCGATCTCGATGCCTTACGCGACGCGGCGCGCGAGGTGGGCTACCCCGTACTGCTCAAGGCGGCGGCCGGCGGCGGCGGCAAGGGGATGCGACGCGTAGACGCCGAAGATGCGCTCGAGTCCGCGTGGGGCGCCGCGCAGCGCGAGGCGCAGGCGGCTTTCTCCGACTCTCGCTTGTACGTGGAGAAGTTCCTCGATCGCCCGCGGCACATCGAGTTTCAGATCCTGGCCGATCAGCACGGGAACGTCATCCATCTCAACGAGCGCGAGTGCTCGATCCAGAGACGGCACCAGAAGCTGATCGAAGAGTCGCCGTCCCCGATCATGACGCCGGAACTGCGCCAGAACATGGGGCAGCAGGCCGTCGCCGCGGCGCGCGGGGCGAGCTACTGTGGCGCGGGTACCGTCGAGTTCATGGTGACTTGCGACGGTTTCTACTTCCTCGAGATGAACACGCGGTTGCAGGTGGAGCACCCGATTACCGAGATGGTCACCGGCCTCGACCTCGTACACGCGCAGTTGCGCATCGCCTCCGGCG
>JBDHHL010000347.1:0-5047 GCA_039589375.1 Gemmatimonadota bacterium
CTGCTTCGAATCTACGAGCTCCCGGATCTCCCTGAGGTAGCGGTCGTATTCTGCGGTGTCGTCCGGGCTGTAGTTGAGGTTCTTGTAGAGGCTGATCAGGCGCGTGAAGAAGTCGCGTGCCTCGTCCCGGTCGTCGATGGCGTAGTCCGCCTCGATAATTCCTTTCGCCAGCTCGAAGCTCCTCTCCTGGCGCTCCAGGGGCATCGATTGGTCCACCGGGTCGTAGGCGTCCTGCTGTAGGAAGACCATGTCCAGGAAGACCGACTTCTGGAAGGTCAGGTAGTCCTCCATGGTGATCCCTTCTTCGCCGGTCACCTGCATCATCTGGTAGATGGCGTCGCCTCGGTGGAGGAGCTCGTGGGCCGCCTTCACGTCGTCGACCCAGGTGGGGGAGAGATTCTCCGCGTACCACTCGCTCATCTGATCCAGGTAGCGCGACCAGGACATGAGTGGGTCGATGGCAGGGTAGAATCGCTTGTAGGCCCGGTCGGCGGACAATCCTAGGAACGTCTTCACTGTGGCGAGGGTGGCCTGGGTCACCGGCTCCTCGAAGTTTCCGCCGGCCGGTGAAACGGTACCGATCAGCGTGACGCTCCCGGTCTGGCCATCGGGCCCCCTGATCACTCCGGCCCGCTCGTAAAGGCTTTTGATCGAGGA
This sequence comes from Gemmatimonadota bacterium, assembly GCA_039589375.1. Lineage (GTDB taxonomy): Bacteria > Gemmatimonadota > Gemmatimonadetes > Palauibacterales > KS3-K002 > JASFMO01. The sequence continues at coordinate 658 of JBDHHL010000347.1, forward strand.
GTCCAGGTAGGCCGGGAACGCCTCTTCACCGGGGATCTCCTCCATGCGCCCCGAGGTCTCGCGCATGGCCTGGGCCCAGCGGGAGGTGGAGTCGGCGATGCAGAGGATGTTGTAGCCCATCTGCCGGTAGTATTCCCCCATGGTGATGCCGGTGTAGATGGAGGACTCGCGCGCCGCAACGGGCATCGAGGACGTGTTGCACACGATGATGGTGCGGTCCATGAGGGATCCGCCGGTCCGGGGGTCCACCGTCTCCGGATACTCGGTGATGGTCTCCACGACTTCGCCCGCCCGCTCGCCGCAGGCGATGATGATGACGATGTCTACGGAGGAGTGACGGGCGACGAGGCTCTGAAGCACCGTCTTCCCGGATCCGAAGGGTCCGGGGATGCAGGCCGTGCCTCCGCGGGCGACCGGGAACATCGTGTCGATGATCCGCTGGGTGGTGGTGAGGGGTTCGGTCGGGTAGACGCGCTCGGCCACGCGTCGCCGGAGCATGGGGCCTGGCAGCGAGCGCCGCACCGGCCACCGCCTGACCATCGTGAGGGTCCGCTCTTCGCCGTCGGGACGGCGGATCCGGGCCACCGGGTCGTGGATGGTGTGGCTGCCCCGGGCTACCCAGGTGATCTCCACAGGCTCCGGCTCATTGAAGGGGACCATGATCTTGTGGGTGAAATTCCCTTCGGGCGTCGTCCCCAGGACCTGCCCAGCGACCACGGTCTCCCCTGAAGCGACTACGGGGGTGAACTCCCATCGCTTCTCGGTGTCTACGGGATCCACCTCTCGACCGCGGGGCAGGAGGAAGCCGTACTCCTGCGCCAGTAGGCCGAGCGGGTTTTGCAGCCCGTCGAAGACGGTACCCAAGAGGCCGGGAGCGAGTGTGACGGAGAGCATCTCCCCGGACAGCTCCACCTCGTCCCCGACTCGGACCCCGGACGTGTCCTCGAATACCTGCAGGTCCGCTTCCTTGTTCTGGACCCGGAGCACTTCCGCCTTGAGGCGCTGGTCTCCCAGGAGAACGTGACCCAGCTCGTTCTTCATCACCCGGGTGCTGCTGACGTCGATAGTGACCAGGCTCTCCTTCACGCCAACGATGGGAGCACGTCGGGAGCTGTCGGAGCTCGCGACGTCCGCGTCAGGCGAAGAGGTCTTGGTGGTCACTCGTCACCTCCAATATCAATTCCTCGAAGCGCTGTCGCGCTTTCTCGGCGTCATATGATAGCCATCGGTTCAGGATATCCCACTTGAACACGAAGGCGAAGACCTGCTCGAACCCAAACGGGTGGCGGTCGGCGACCTGGCTGAGCCTCTTCCAGGACTGGTCCATCAACAGACCTTCCAGCCCCACGGCGTCGCCCTGGACGAGATGCTCCCGGACTTCAGGGATCCACGGGAAGACCGCGTCCAGCCCGAACTCCGGGTCGGCCCAGCGTGACTCGATCATCCCCATGTAGCGACCCACGCCCCATCGCCAGGAGGGCGCGCCGCGCCCCAGACGCTTCAGGCGGAGGGCCACGATTACCGTCCGCATGGTCATGCGGAAGTCGACGATGTTCCTGAGCGCCCGGTTCCGGGTCGTGGCCATGAGCTCGTCGAACAACTCGGTGATCTCCTTGGTCGTCCGTGTGACAGGCTGGCGGTGCCAGCTGACCAGGCCCTCGGCCCGGGTAAGCTCCGCCAGATCCTCTTCGTGGAGAAGCGCCAGTCGCTCCTCCAGACGCCTGCGGCTCAGGGGCAGGAGCCTGGTGCGGCGGAAGTCGGGGAGCGCCGGCAGGCTGGCGACGAGCTGATAATAGCGTCGCGGCACTGTATCTAGCCCGCCTCCGCCAGGATCTTCCGATAGCGGGGCAGCAGGAGCTTCAGCATCATCTCGGAGAGCGCCTCGTCGCTCAGATCGATCTCCAGGTCGTCGTCGACGAGGCGAACGCGTGCACCGCCCCGGACCTCGCTCGAGGGTATCAGCTGGATCCCCTTCCGCAGCACGTCAGCAGAAAGCTGCAGGGCCGAACGCTGGAGAAACTCCTCCAGCTCCGGTGGGGCCTCGTCCGCCAGCCGCTCGGGAACGAGGATGACGGCGTCCCGGTCCTTGATGAGATCCTCCGCGGCCCTGCCCGCCAGGACGAGGATCATGTCCCGGAGCACGGAGCCCTCCGCGGTCACGTCGGTGATGAGGCTCCGAACGTGCTCCTCGAAGGCGGACAGCACCGCGGTGCGGAGTTCCAGCTCGGTGTCGCGCGCCGCCATCCGCAAGGATTCGATGGCTGCCGTACGCTCCGTCTCGATAGCGGCCTTCGCTTCCTTGCTCATGGCCGCAGCTTCCGCTTTGGCGTCGGACACGGTCCGGGCGGCCTGCGCCCGAGCTTCCATCAGAATCCTGGCTGCCTCCTCCAGCGCGGACTGGACTCCCTCGTCTCGAATCCGGTCGATGAGCGCTTGGACGCCTGAAGGCGTTACATCTGGCTCGGCCATGCGTCACCTCACGTCGGGATGGAGCCTGAAAGCACCAGAGCGAACACGAACACGAAAACAGCGAAGCCCTCGATGACGGCAGCCGGTGCGATGGAGATTCCGAACACCTCAGCCTTCGACTTCGAGGCGTTGATCGAGGCGGCGCACGCGTTCCCCTGGGCAAACCCACTTATCAGGAGGGCCAAGCCGGTCAGAGACCCCAGCACCAAGAGGCCCGGCGCGTTTTCCACCGTGACGGGACGGTTGAGCGTCAGCGTCACCACTATGCCGTAGATGGTCTGGGAGGATGGCATCGCCGATACCCCGACGAAGCGGCCGTAGCCGCTCTCCGCCTCCAACATCGCACCCGCTGCGGCGAGGCCGCCGCGGCCCACGCCGATCATGGAGCCGATGGCGCCCAGCACCAGGGGGAGGAAGATGCCCAGCCAGCCCGCGGTCAAAATGAGCGGTTCCAAGGAATCACACTCCTTTCCTCTTGAACGGCCGGAAGAGAGAACCCTCCTCCGGGAGTCCCCAGTTCAAGAACTCGATGACATTCAGTCGTAGGCCGTGGATGAATCCGCCGGCGACGGCCAGAAGCAGGTTGAGGCTGTGCCCGATGATAAGGATGGTCACGGCCGCCAGGAGGCCCACGCCCGGGATGCTCTCCCAGGCGCTGGCGGCCATGCCGTTGAACGCGATAGCCAGCGACGCGGAGGCGAGCCCCAACGCGAAGAGCCTGAGGTAGCTCAGGACGTCGCCGAACGCCGCGGTGATTCGGGTCAACGCCGCCAGCCCCTTACCCAGGCGTCCCAACGGACGGGACCCGTGCCCCGCGAACGCGAAGACCAGAAACAGGCCGCAGAGGGCCGCTACCATGGCCGGTGTCCGCACAGCGTCGGCTCCCGCACGGTCGGCCAGGAAGAGCGTGTAGCCTGCGAGTACGGACACGGCCCACCCCAGCGACGGTAGAGCCCGGGGGCTCCATCCGTGGCGCCCGGCGTCCATGAGGTTCGCCATCACCACGTGGAGCACTCCGATCGTGATCGAGAGCCCCATCATGGTGGTTGTGTCCGTCATATCCAGGACAGCCAACCGCGCCGGGAAGGTGCCCGGAGCGGGCGCGACTCCGAAGAAGGAGCCCAACAGGATGCCGTATCCGATCGTGGCCAACGCGAGGGTAAGCAGGACCCAGCGCCAGCGGCGTCCCCGGGCCGAGTCCGACAGCCTGTTCCAGTAGTGCGCAGTGATCAGGGCCAGGACTAACCCGTAGCCTCCGTCCGAGATGATCATCGCGAAGAAGATCGCGAACGAATAGAGTACCACGCTGGACGGATCCCAGCTGCCGTAGCACGGGGTCTTGTAAAAGTTGACCAGGTCCTCACCGCCTTCCCGCCCTTCCACATTGCGTAGCAGCGTGGGCGGCTTGTCATCCGGACCGGGGTCCGAGACCTCCATGGCCATTTCGTTCAGCTGGGCGTAGTGACCGAGGGTTTCCAGAGTCTCGGTGGGTGCCCAGGCCTGGACCGCGAAGACGGGGTCCGAGTCATAGCACTGACCAGCGGCGTGTCTCCGGGCGGCCCGGTCCTCGAGGGCATCGAGGCTTCGGGACAGCAGGTCGCGCCATCGAGTGAGTCGGATCCGTTCTAGTAACGCGTCCTCGAGCTCTAGCTCCACGTCCTCCAGCCTGCGCTCGACCTCCTGCCGGGACACACTTCCCGTGCGTATCCGGGAAACCGGAACCCCCTGTGGCTCCTCCTCGGAGACCACGATCACGTAGGCGTTTCGGTGATCGTGTCTGACCTCCTCCCAGACCAGGTCCGACGCGGCCAGCTCCCGCATCCGGTTCCGTGGCACCACGTAGAACCAGAGCCTCTGTCCGGCCATCTCTTCCTGGGGAGGGAAGTCAAAGTCGCCCCACGGGGCGAGCGCCTCGATACGC
>JBDHHL010000348.1:0-5041 GCA_039589375.1 Gemmatimonadota bacterium
GACACGTTGCAGCTAGGTGTGGCACAGGCGGTGGTGACCGCCATCCTGGCGCTGGCAGTCGTCTACCTGGCCCGCAGGCAACAGATTCACCTGGAGCGTGAGACCTTCGTCGCTCTCGTTCGAGGGTTCATCCAGGTCATTGTCGTGGGCTCGCTCCTCATCCTGATCTTCCGTGGCCCGTCCTGGACGAGCGTCTTCGTGCTTCTCTTCATGATGCTCGCGGCGGCGGCGACGGCTGCCCGGCGCGCCCGGGGGATGCCGGGGGCGTTCGTCATATCGGCTTACGGAATCGTCGGCGGCGCTGGGATCGTGATCGTACTCATGACCTGGCTTGGGGTGATCGACCCGAGGATGGAATCGCTCATTCCGGTGGGCAGCATGGTGATCGCCAGCGCTATGAACTCGAATTCGCTGGCCTTAGAGCGGTTCAAGTCGGAGTTGGCTTCCAACGTGGGCTACATCGAAGCCGGGCTGGCGCTGGGTGCCGCACCACAGCGGGCGGTCGAACCGTACGTCCAGGCTGCCGTCAGCGCGGGGATGATCCCACGGATCGATACGCTGCGAGCGCTGGGAATCGTGTGGATACCGGGCCTGATGGCGGGCATGATCCTGGCCGGGAGCGATCCCGTCTACGCGGCGGTCTACCAGTTCGTGGTAGTCGGGATGATCTATGCATCATCGGGTCTGACGTCGTTGATCAGTACGCTGCTCATGCGAGGGCGGGCCTTCTCGCCGGCGGAACAGCTCGTGCTGCAGACGGGGCGTTCGTAGGGACGTCGAAGTTGTTGAAGCTCCGCGAACGCTTGGCAACCCACTACCAAGGCCGCTGACGCGCGTCTATTATCCTGCGCATAGACGGCCAGTCTTGTTAATAGGCTCGACTAGAATCATCGAACCGCGTCGCTAACGGAGGTTCGTATGCTGCAGATCGACGGTCGCACCCTGACGTTGGAGGATGTGAGCCGTGTTGCAGAGGGTCGGGAGACGGAAGTGGAGCTAAGCGCCGAGTCGTGCCTTGCCATCGATGCCTCACGCGAAATCGTTGAGCGGTCTCTATCTCAAGGCGAACCGATCTACGGTGTTACCACGGGCTTCGGACGGCTGTCAGAGGTCCTGGTACCACCGGCGCGGCGGCTGGAAATCCAGGAAAACTTGATACGCAGTCACTCGAGCGGGTTGGGCAAGCCTCTTCCTCGCGAGGTGAGCCGAGCCGTGATACTCCTGCGGGCGAATTCCCTCGCCCGTGGAAATTCCGGAATACGTCGCAGGGTCGTCGAGCTCCTGCTGGCTTTCATACGCCACGGCATCGACCCGGTGATTCCGGAGTTCGGGTCCGTGGGCGCGAGCGGAGACCTGGCGCCTCTGGCACACGTGGCCCAGTGCCTCATGGGAGAGGGTTACGTCCATGGTGATTCCGGCTCGGCGCCGACTCGGGTGGCGCTGGAGCGAGCAGGCCTCGAGCCGGTGGATGTGCGTGAGAAAGAAGGGCTCGCGCTGATCAACGGAACGCAAGCGACGACCGGCATGGGAGTGCTGGCACTCCTGCACGCCGAGGCGGCCATCGAGACCGCAGAGCTCGCCGGGGCCATGTCGCTGGAAGGGCTCAAGGGCACTCCAACCCCCTTTGATCCGAAGGTACATGCGAATCGGCCGCACCCGGGGCAGATCGCCAGCGCTGCGCGGCTACGGGCGTTGCTGGCCGATAGCGAGATTCGAGAGTCGCACCGGCACGGCGATCCACGCGTTCACGACGCATACTCGCTACGCTGCATGCCCCAGGTTCACGGCGCGGCTCGGGAAGTCATGGGCTTTGTGCGTAGAGTACTGGAAGTGGAGGTCAACAGCTCGACCGACAATCCTCTGGTCTTCGGAGAGACCGGCGAGATCATCAGCGCTGGGAACTTCCATGCCCAGCTCATAGCCGAAGCTCTCGACTTCCTGACGATCGTGTGCACCGACCTGGCTTCGATCAGCCAGCAGCGGGTCGAGCGTCTCCTCAACCCGGACCTGTCCGGACTACCTGCGTTTCTCGCCAGGGACCCGGGCGTCGAGTCCGGCTTCATGATCGCACAGGTCGCGGCCGTGGATATCCTCTCCGAGATGCGTGTCCTATCGAATCCGGCGAGCGTAGACTCGGTTACGACGAGTGCGAACAAGGAGGACCACGTTTCGATGGGGATGGCCGCTGCGCGGAAGGCGCGCCGTGTGGTGGAGTGCCTCGAGTACGTACTCGCGGTGGAACTCATGTGCGCAGCGCAGGCACTGGAGTATCTGAAGCCGCTGGAACCGGCCGTCGGTGTGGCGGCCGGTTACAAACTGGTCCGTGAGCATGTTTCTCCCTTGGAGGGGGACCGCGTGCTGGCCACCGATATCGAATGCGTGCGGAGCCTCGTGGCGGACGGCGCTTTCAGGGACCTGGTTCTGGGCTTCGAGGCCGATGCTTAGGAGAATGGCCGGGATTGTTGAAACTGCAAGCGCTGGCAAACCGTAGGGTCGCTTGATTCCGGGAAGAAGGTGGTAGTCAACAACGGAGAACGTGGATGGGGATTGTCTCCTGGATCGTATTCGGTTTCATCGCCGGCATCATCGCAAAGGCCATCCATCCCGGCAAGGATCCGGGCGGCTGTCTGATAACCCCCCTTCTCGGAATCGGTGGCGCGGCGGTTGGCGGCTACATCGGGACGATGATCGGGTGGGGCAGGGTAACCGGTTTTGATCTGCGGTCATTCGCTCTGGCTATACTGGGAGCTCTAGTATTGCTGATCCTCTATCGCGCCATCTTCGGCAAACCAAGCTAGCATTGGCTCCCCTTCTGCGATAATCAAGATCTTCGCCGTCCAGGCTGGACGGCCTCCGCCCGGTCGCGACATTTGTTTACTCCCGCCTGTCTCGGGTCGCCCGCTGGTGCGTCGCGGCGAGGCAACGACCAAGTGCAAGCCCACAACAGTATGATGCGCACGGGCATCAGGACGGGGAGGTCATGCGTTTTGCGGATCTCGTTCGGCGCCTCCGCAGGTCCAACAGCGACACAGAGTCTAACGTCGATCGCGCCGGGCGCAGACGAGGCTTAACGCGTTACATAACATAACGATAGCGCGAGGCGCCGTATGCGTGAGGAAGATTCCCGGTCGCTCCACCGGCTGCAAACTCTCGCTCAGGGTTGCCGCAGAATGCGTGATCCATTGGCTGTGACCGGTTTGTTGGGCCGCCCCTGCCTGGCACGATGCTGGCAGAGCCAGTCTATTGGCATCCCGCCGACGTAAGTCCGATTCTACTAAGGCCACCACGCCATGGGTGGTTGAGGACATCTATGACGGCACCAAGATGTAAGCGAGGTAACACTTTATTCGACGTCGTTGTGGTCATGGCGATGATTGCAACGGCGGTCACTACCGTGGGGCCCCTGAGCCGGCACGTCGTGGCGCGCTATCGGCTCAACTCGGCTGCACAGACCTTGGCGGCTGATCTATCGCGGGCCCGAATGACCGCGATTCAAACAAATGCGTTCACGGCGGTTGAACGGCATTCCACGCGAGACTACCGGGCGGCCGATTCTCCGCGTCAACTGCCCAGGGGGGTGCACTTCGCCGATTCTAGTGCGGAGTCCATCGCCTACAATGGGCTGGGTGCCATGCAGGACGGATTGTCACATCGTTTTCTCCTGTTCAACACGTTCGGCGAAACCGTCCAAGTTCTGGTCTACGCCGGTGGCGGCCACGAGGTGGTGAAGCCATGAAGGGCAAGGCCGGATTCAGCATCGTGGAGCTTCTCGTCTCGATGACGATTTTCAGCTTCGGTGTTCTGGGCGGCGTTGCGCTGCTGGAAACCGGGTATCGCTGGGAAGGCCGCGCCGAGCTGGCCACGCAGTTGACCGTCGCGGCGGAGATGAAGATCGAAGAGTTGAAGGCCGTGGCGGGCACAGAGCTGGCGGATACGGTCCAGCTCCAGCTCGGCGGCGAGCTCGATTCCGATGTCGCTAATCATTGGGACAACATCGAGCTTGACAGCCGGGCCTTCCTGCGGCGCTGGCGGGTGGAACCGGGTCCGAGTGGAGTAGTTCTGGTGACGGTCCGAGTGCAGGTCGTCAAGGCCCGAGTCGCGCGTCAAGTGGAACTGCGGACGTACATCATCCCATGAGCGAGCGGTGTTACCGACCCGGGCGCGTAGACGCGGCGGGATTCACGATCGTTGGTATGATCGTCGCTTTCGTCGTGCTCGGGATGGTGTTGTCGCCGCTGATCCGAACGCTTCTGACCGCTCAAGAGGGCTTCGTCACGAGTCGCCAGCGGGCACAAGCAGCCGGAAGCGTACGGTACGCGCATCTGGCGCTGACGCGTTACATGCGGATCGCCGGCAGCAGCCCGTTCGGGACGCCGATCCAGGCGATCGACCCGGACCCGCGTAGTGACGGTGGCTTCGATGACATCCGTCTGCGTGCAGACTACAACCCAGCGGACGGGGACACTAATGACCCCGGCGAGGACCTGACGTTCTACCTGCGGGGCGACACCATGTTCATGCGCTCCGGCGTAGACGGCCAAGAAGAGCCGTACTTGGTCGGCGTCGATTCGATGGCGTTCGAGTACTACGATAGGGATGGAGCCGTGATCACAGATCCCGATCGTGTCTGGCCCCGCGTCGCGTCGGTACGGGTCGTGGTACGCGCAAGCGCCCGGCCGGAATCTAGGCCCACGGTTCGCGTTCTGGCTGGTCACGTTAAGCTGAGGAACGGAGGGTAGTCCTGGTGTCGCGCCGTCTTATGGGAAATGAGTCGGGGCTCGCGCTCATAGCAGTGCTGCTGGCGATGGCACTGTTGACGGTCGTCGGTGCGGCGCTGGCCGCCATCGGGGTCGTCGAGTTCCGCACATCCATCAACCATCGGTCGGCGACTCGGGCGCTTCTGCTGGCGGACGCAGGCGCGACGCACGCGCTGGCTTTGGTGCGCGGCCCGTTGTCAGGCTATTCGTACAGCGATCTGATTGTCGGTTACGATGGCACGGCTAACACGGAGGACGATGGCTACCTGGCGGGCTACGGTCTC
>JBDHHL010000349.1:0-5038 GCA_039589375.1 Gemmatimonadota bacterium
TGTACACGTCCCAGGCCGATGTCGTCACGGTATAGAAGAACGAGCCGTCGCGGGCGAAGCCCAGCGATCGTACGCGCCACATGTCCGGCTTCACCAGCCTCGGCTCGCCAATCGGCTCGCCGTCGGCGACGGGTAACAGCCAAGCACCCACGGTCCCCATTCGGTCGGAGGCGAAGAGGACATGCCCGCCATCCGGCGCCCAACCCAGTAGCACGTCGTCAGCGGGATCCTGGATGAGCGGGATCTCGCGTCCGCCATCGACCTCGATCGCGAATATGTCGCCGGGAACGCCGCGGTCCGGTCGCCAGTCGTAGGCGATGTACCTGCCATCCGGAGCGAAGCTCAGCCTCGTTGGGCCACCGTGGTCGAACGCCTTGACCACGCGAACGGCACCGTCTCTCACCGAGACGAGTACGATTTCGCTTCCCCGAGCCTCACCCGTGAAGTGGGCCAGGATGTATTCGCCGTCTGGCGACCAGTCGTACGGTGCCAGCCATGTGACCGACTCGTCGCGGAAGACGACTCGAGGCTGCGAACCGTCCGTGCCGATCACCCGTAGCTCGATCCCACCCGCATCGTTCCACCATGCGTAGGCGATTAGGTCGCCGTCGGGAGACACGCTGTTGTATTCCACTAACCGCTGACTCTTGTCCGTCAGTCGGCGGCTCTCGCCCGTCTGAAGATCGCGAACCGCCAGGTAACCGCCGCCCCCGTGCGCCAGATATCGCCCGTCGGGAAAGGGCGAGGTGAAGGGGCTCGCGCCGGCCCAGACTCGTCGTGCCACCAGTGGCGTCGAGTCCTGTTCGGCCACTTCCGTGCTCGCCACGGCTCTTGGGATGCCCGCCGCCAAGAGGTCGCCGTCGCCGTTACCGCGGGGCGACTCCGCATTGCACCCAATTGCTGCGACAACACCAAGAATGAGAATGCCGGTCATCCTGTTCATGGCACCCACCTATTCCTCCTCTGATTCTGATTGCCCGGTTGCGTGCGACGGTAAGAAGTCCTCCATCACCCAGACCTCCGAACCGAAGTCGCCGCGGGTGAGGGCGATGCGCCGCCCGTCGGGATGGAAGCGCATGCCCCGACCGTCGACCTCCTCGTACCAGTCCAACCGCTTGGGCTCACCGCCCTCCGCTGGTACGCGCCACAGGTCGACGTACTCGTCGCTGTTACCGTGTCGCTTGTAGTAGACGTAGCGGCCATCCGGGGCCCAGTAGATTTGCTGCGGCCACGAAGTTCCCGCCTCGAAGTGGAGTAACGCGCGCGGTTCGGCACCGGCAGTCGACATGACCATGAGGCTCCACCCACCGTCCTCTTGCCTGTCCCGGTAGGCAAAGGCCAGCCGAGTCTCGTCGGGCGACACACCGTATCCTCCTGCGATGAAGCCTTCATCTGGTGCGGCATGAGTAAGCACTTCCTCGGCGCCGCTCTCGAGGTCTCGGATGCCGATCCGTGTACCGTCTTCGGAGTAGGTCCAGCAGAAGACCGACCTCCCGTCCGGCCGCCAATAGGCGCGCAAATGGTATTCGTCCGGTCCGTAACGGATGGCCGGCTCAGCTTTACCTGTCTGCACATCCACCAGGAACAGGCCTTTGTCACCCGACTCGTAGTTAGCCACGAGAATGGAACGACCATCGGGCGACCAGCGCGGCCAGTAGATCGGGCCAATGCCAGGCGTCAGCTCCCGCTGCTCGCCCGTATCCATCGAGCGGGTGACGATCACATTGGTGCCGACTCGCCCCATGGGGTCACGCTTCGAGAGATAGGCTAGGTAGCGACCGTCACGGGACCAGACCACATCCTCGTTACTCCCGAAGAAACTCTGGCTGATGCGTGTAGGCTGATCGATCAGTCGACCCGTCTCGGGGTCGAACGCGGCGACGTACACATCGGTCATGTCCATGGGCACGCCGTAGTAGAACGAGCCATTTCGTGCGAAGCCAAGGGGCGCGATTCGCCACATGTCCGGCTTCACCAGCCTCGCGCGCCCGGCCGGTCGTCCGTCCGCCACCGGCAATAGCCAAACGCCCAGCGTCCCGGTGCGGTCGCTGAGAAACAGAACGTGCCCGCCGTCCGGCGCCCAACCGAGCACGCGATCGTCGGCCGGGTGCTCCACCAGCGGGCGCTCAAAGCCGGTCTCGACGTAGATCACATAGATGTCGCTCGCCGATGAATCATTCTTGGCCGGATAGTCATAGATGATTGACCGTCCGTCCGGCGAGATGCTGACCTCGAACGGAGCGTCGCGGTCCAGCGTCTTGAGCACCCGTAGCGAACCGTCGGCCACAGTTACCAGTCCGATCTCGCGTATGGACTCGTCGTATCGGTCAATCCGCACGACGATCCGCTCGCCATCGGAGGACCATTCAAACGGACCCACGCCGAAAGACTCATTTCCGTAGACGATTCGTGGATCCGAGCCGGCCAGCCCCAGGATACGTAGCTCATCGTATCCGGCCTCGTTCGTCCAGCCGTAAGCGATCAACTCGCCGTCAGGGGAAAATGCCGAGCCCCACGCGTACTCACCGTTCGACGCATCTGTGAGACGGCGGTTTTCCCCTGTGCTGAATTCGTGGATAGCCAGATCGCCCGTCATGTTGTCCGAGAACGAGAGATACCTGCCGTCGGGCGACGGGCCGCCCCAGAATCCCAGGTTGTCCACGACGAACCAGAGCCGCCGCACCACCATCGGCGACGAGTCCTGCTCCGCCTCGCTTGCGCTCGTTGTAGCGCTCGGCAGCCCCGCCGCCAGCAGCTGCCCCTCGTCGGCGGTCGGGCGTGGCTCGCGACTACAAACGACCAAAGTCAGGCTGAGAATGAGAATTCCGATCATCGCCCTCATGGCTTTGCCTCTCTCTTCACGACGCTTGCTTTTGCGTCAGACACTCGAGCGCGCAGGCCGCAAGCGCGGCGACAGCCATTGCCAGGCCCACGACGAGTCCGGCACCGAACCAGAGCACGCTGGCAAGCTCTCCCTGCCCCAGTGTGAAGCTCTGAGCCAGCGTTCCAGCGATTTCCCACATGACGAGACCACCTCAGCGATGGGGCGTGAGGCCAACCGATGGCCAATCGCCCTTTCGCACGCCAACCGTAGCCAGCGACGTGCCATTCGGGTTCCGGTGGAAAAATCCAGGTAACACAAGGGAATTTCAGGGGGAGAGGCGTCGTTCGGCAGGCTCGGGAGGGAACGACCCGTTACGCCGGCCGTTCGAAGCGTTACGCCGGGCCCCGCGGGGCTCCCAACGGCAGACGCACCTGCACCTTGGTCCCCGACCCCGGCGTGCTCTCGATCGACAGGTCGCCTCCGTGGGCGACCGCGATCCGCTGAGCGATGGCGAGCCCGAGGCCGGTCCCCTCGGGCCGTGTGGAGTAGAAGGGCTTGAACACCTTCTCCAACTCCTCGGGAGCGATGCCGCTTCCCGTATCCCAGACCGAGATCAACGCTTCGCCGCCATCGGCCTTCAGTTCCACACCGGCACGCTTCCCCGGGTCGAGAGCCTGCGCAGCGTTCAATAGCAGGTTCAGAAACAGCTGCTCGAGCGCGGCCGCCTCCCCTTTCACGCTGATCGACTCTTTCCCGAACTGCGCGGGCTCCAGGCGCGCTTCGCGGGCTTTGAACTCGGGTTCCGCGCTATGGAGGGCGGCCTCGAGCGGCTGGCGCACGTCGACGGGCTCGTGCGTGATCCTGCCGCTCCGCGCCACGCGCAGCGCGCCCGTGACCGAGCGATCGACGCGCTCGATCTCGCCCAAGGCACGTGCGAGCAAGTCACGCGCGTCCGACTCGTCGGGGAGTCTCTCCTCCACGCGCTGCAGGTCGAGGCGGATCGACGTGAGCGGGTTACGTACTTCGTGGGCGAGCGAGGCGGCGAATTCGCCGACGGCGGCGAGCGCTTGACGCTGCGACAGCTCTCGGAGGGTGCGGCGTAGGCTCTCGGTCATCGAGTTGAAGGCGCGCGCCACGCGACCCACTTCGTCGCTAGCCGCCTCTTCGACTCGCCTTTCCAGATCGCCGCGCGATACCGCTTCCGCTGCCGCTGCCAAACGGACCAGCGCGCGCGTCGTGCGCCGCGTGAGCAGCGTCGCCAGAGTGAATCCGCCGAGAGCGACGATCACGAGAATCCACAGGTTCCTGCGCGCCGCCTCCTGGAACGGCTCGGCAAACGGTGTCACGGGGGCTGCCAAGACTAGATCCATCGGCGGCTCGTGCAGCACGTGTCTCACGGTAAGCCACGGTTCTTCGCCCCAGACGAAGCTTCCGCGAGCGAAGAGCGCCGGATCGATGGAGAGCGGTATCAGCGAAGCGCCGCTGTTGCGATCGAACACCGCCAGCACGGAGCCGCTCACACCGCCCCAGCCGGCGCCGCCGGGTAGGAGGCCGCTCATGAGTACCCGGGCATCGAGGTTGCCCAACCGCGCCCCGGTGGCGGCGTCGAATATCCCGAGCCTGACGGGCAACGCCGGCTCGGCTTGGAGACCGCCGCGCGTGACCGCACCGTCATCGCCCCCGACGTTCCAGCGCACCGCCTCGGACATATCCAGTATCTCGGCCGAGCCCACAGCGTCGCCCATGCCGGCGTACAGCGTCCGAAGTTCCGCCAGCGCCGCGTCCTCGACCGCCTCGGTCGTGAGGCTGTCGCGAAGCGCTGCCTGAATCGCCCGGGACTCGGCCAGTCTGAGAAGTTGGGAGCGCTGGCTCAACCAGCGGAGGCCGATCTCGTCGACGACCTGGCCCAGCGAGGTTTGCAGCCGCGCACGCAACAACTCCTCTCCCGAGCGTTCGGCGGTGCGTGTGAGCCAGAGCCCGAGCAGCGCGAGCGGTAGCACGGCGCCACCGAGCACGATGAGGATGAACTTGCTCCGCAAGGAGAGCGAACGCGGCGACTTCATAATCTCAGGTGTAAGAGCACCATCAAGGTAGGTGAATCAGCGACTGGTGGGCAAGGAATTCGGCGGTGGCACACATGCCACCAACGAGCACGGCCGCACCGACGGAGCTCGATCGGACACGGCCGGTCCCCACATGCGGGTGACTCCGGTC
>JBDHHL010000350.1:0-5036 GCA_039589375.1 Gemmatimonadota bacterium
TATCAACGAGGAGGGCAACGTCCAGCAGGGTGTAGCCCTCGAAACGACGCCTTGGGCGCTGATCCCCGGTATGAGCATCTCGCTGAATGACTATCAGCGCAACTGGCTGAAGTACGTCTTGGCGAATGCGCAGCTATCGGTGGGGACGGCGCGCGCAGCGGGCGATAGCGCTCCAACCGACCTGGCGGTGGGCCTGCGTCTCACACTGTGGGATGAAGGCGATCCGATGCGGTCGAGGGATTTCACCGAGCCGCTAGCCGCCGAGCTTCGGGCCTGCCTTCCCGACACGCCCGACGTGGAGGAGGAAGCCGCCGCGCGCTGCGTCGATGAAAAGATGCGGCAGGCCTACGCAGGGTATGGGGAGCACACCAAGAATCAGTGGAACGCCCGGCGAGCGGCGTTGGGCTTGGCGACGGGTGTGAGGTTCGTGAACTCGGAGTTGAGCGAGGGTGATTACGGCGGATTTCAGACTTGGTTCGTGGGCTCAAACCCGATCACCAACTACGGCCAGCTTCTTCTCCAGTTGACCTTCTCAGATCGGCCAGGGTTCGGTGACCAGCCGGGCTTCAAGCTCCTGACCTACGGCGGCCGTTTCCTGGTCGGCTCGGCGTCCTTCAACGGTTTCGTAGAGGTTGTGTCGGAGACGCTTTCCAGTGATGACAAATCGCTGGATGACGCGAGCGGTCGCTGGTCGGCGGGCGTCGAATTCCGCTTGGCCAGTCAGCTGTGGCTTTCGACAGGCTTCGGGAGCCGTTTCGCGACGATCGAAGCGGCCGAAAAGACGTTTGTCATCCTCGACCTTCGCTGGGGACTGAACAGTACGGCGCGACTGGACGGTCTGAGAACGCCTTAAACGCACCGATTCTGCCAAAAGCGATGAGCGAGTACGCGGCGATCGCCTACAGAGCGGCGAAAGAGCGGAGTGGTCTGGCGCTCTGTCTTTCCGGTGGAGGGTTTCGGGCCGCGCTGTTCCATCTCGGTGCCGTGCGGCGTCTGAACGAGCTGGGCATTCTGTCGAGCGTCTCGACGATCTCATCCATTTCCGGCGGAAGCATCCTGGCAGCGTACCTCGCCACGACGCTCAACCCCTGGCCCACACCGGGCACCGTCGTCGGCGACTGGGAAGAGCGCGTCGAAAGTAGATTCCGGCGATTTGCGGGCCACAATCTGAGGACACGTGCCATCATGAGACGCCTGCTGCCCTGGAACTGGCTGCGTTCCAGCACTGGGGTGAGGGCGCTGATGGATTGCTACGAGCGCAAGCTGACGCAAATAGGGCTCTGCGAGCTGCCGGCGCGGCCCGAGTTCGTGTTGTCCGCGACCGACATGGCGTTCGGCATCAACTGGATATTCGAGAGGGATAGAGTAGGCGACAGATTGATCGGCTACCTGATGCCTCCCCCTGAGAATTGGTCGCTCGCACGCGCTGTGGCCGCCTCATCCTGCTTTCCGCCGGTATTCAACCCGCTGCCGATCAAGCAGAAGCATGACGCGTACGAGCGCGGTGAAGCGTCGTTGGAGCACAGAAAGAACGCCGCTCGGGACCTGCGGCTGACCGACGGCGGCGTTTACGACAACCTTGGGCTCGAGGCGGTGTGGAAGAACCACGAGATCGTTCTGGTATCCGATGGTGGCGCCACGTTCGATCCCGAGCCGGATAAGGGCCTCTTTCGGCGACTCAAGCGCTATATGGATATCGTTGGCAACCAGGTCAACGCTCTGCGCAAGCGGTGGCTGATCTCCAACTTCTTGTCGGGTGAATTGGCCGGCACGTATTGGGGCATCGGCAGTCAGGTCGAGAACTACGAACTGCCAGACCGTCCGAGCTACCCGCCCGCGCTGGTGGAGAACGTGATCGCGGAAGTGCGCACCGATCTCGATGCCTTCTCCGAGGCCGAGATCAAGGTCCTCATGAATCACGGCTATCTACTGGCGGATACGGCGATCCAGAAGCATCAACCGCAGCTTGTCAGCGTGAGCCCCGTTCCAAGCCTGACG
Organism: Gemmatimonadota bacterium; assembly: GCA_039589375.1. Lineage (GTDB taxonomy): Bacteria > Gemmatimonadota > Gemmatimonadetes > Palauibacterales > KS3-K002 > JASFMO01. Next base: position 1,999 of record JBDHHL010000350.1, read on the forward strand.
ATTCCCCATCCGGAGTGGATGGACGAGAAGAAGGTCGCGGTGGCTTTGAAGAACAGCCACAAGCGGAGACTATTCGGTAGGCGCTAGTCGCCGACAGAACGAGGAATCTGTCCACAGCCAAGAACATGGTGCCGACGGAATGGCCCCCGTAGGTCCGCATGGAAATCGTTGCGTATTCCGCAAATAGCACACTAGCTTTCATTAGTATTCATCCTTTCTAGCTGTCCGGGATTGGCTGAGGGGGCCGTGTTTCCAGAGTCTGCGAACTGGGAGCGGCAACCCATGTTCACCTCCATCACGTCCTCAACCGCGGTCGGTGGTTGCCTTGGATGACCTAGGTCAGGTCCAGGCGCAACTGGGCGATCGTTACCAGGTCCAGCGCGAACTCGGTCGCGGTGGGATGGCCTTGGTCTACCTGGCAGAGGACGTCAAGCTGCACCGACCGGTCGCGATCAAGGTCTTGAGGCCCGAGATCGCCGCGTCGGTGGGGTCGGACCGCTTTCTGCGCGAGATCGAGATCGCCGCTCGCCTGCAGCACCCTGGCATACTGCCGCTCTTCGACTCCGGTGGGTCCGACGGATTCCTCTTCTACGTGATGCCCTATGTGGCGGGCGAATCGCTGCGTGAGCGGCTGAAGAGGGAGGGCCGCCTTCCGCTCGGCGAGTCGTTGCGGATCGCTCGCGAGGTCGCGGACGCGCTGGGCTACGCGCATGAGCAGGGCGTCCTCCACCGCGACATCAAGCCGGAAAACATCCTGCTCGAGGGCGGCCACGCGGTGGTCGCCGATTTCGGGATCGCGCGGGCCGTTGGCCAGGCGGGAGACGAGCGGCTGACGGCGAGCGGGCATGCGGTCGGTACTCCGGCGTACATGAGCCCCGAACAGGCGGCCGGCGTGAAAGAGCTGGACGGCAGGACCGACATCTACTCGCTCAGCTGCGTGCTGTACGAGATGCTGACGGGACAGCCGCCATTCGCAGGTCCCACAGTTCAGGCAGTCCTCGCGAGTCACATGCTGCAGCCGCCCCCGGCGCTGGAAGCTGTCGCGCCGGAAGTACCGGAGGCGATCGCGGCCACGATACAGAGAGCACTGGCGAAGGAACCGAGCGACCGCTTCGACACACCATCTGACTTCAGCACATCACTGGAACTGCCCGTAGACGTTCAGCCAGCGCGTCGCAAACGGCGGCGACTGGCGTGGACGGTCGGGCTCGCGGCGGCATTGGCAGTTCTAGCTGTGCCCGTGATCATCGGCCCGTGTATAGGTCCCAGTCTCGAGCCCGATCCGAATCGGATCGTGGTCTTCCCGCCGATCGACCACACGGGCAATTCAGAACTGGCCGGGTTCGGCCGGGACGTGGCTGTCGCCATCGAGATCGCGCTGGACCAGACCGATCCGCTGAAGTGGGTGGATGGCTGGGATCGGCTGCCGGAATCCGTGCGAGGCGATCCCGCGCTGTTCACGGCCGATCTGGCGCGCGGCATCGCGATGGATCGGCGCGCGCGCTACTACGTCGGTGGCGCCCTCAGAGTCGAGCGAGACTCGCTGTCGGTCCTGCTCAGCCTGCACGACGCTGAAGAGGACTCGCTCATCGACCGCGCCGCTGCCAGTGGTCCCGCCGACGCCACGTCGGCGGCCGCTCTGGGGCTCGAGGCGCTGGTCGATCTGCTGCCGAGTCTGGTCGATCCGGGACGCGAGTCCTTCGTGCCTGCGCTGGCCGGCCGCCAGCCCGGAGCCATCGCGCTCTGCATTCAGGGCGAGCGCGAGTACAGGCTGGCCCACTTCGCGAACGCCCTGGATCTGTACGAGCGAGCCCTTGCCGAGGACTCGCTGCTGGCGCTGGCGGCGATGAAGGGGGCTCTGGCCGCGGTTTGGGAGCACGACACGTCGAAAGCGACCGCGCTGAGTCGTATCGCGGTAGCGAGCGACACGCTGTTGCCGGCGCGTTACGCGCACCTGGCCCGGGGAATAGCGGACTTCTTCACGGGTCGTGCCGATTCGGCGGCGACGCATTGCAAGAACGCCGTGGCTATGGCGCCGGACTGGGTGGAGGCGGTGACGTGGCTCGCCGAGATCTACTATCACCTGTTGCCCTCCGAGCCCGCGCTCGATTCGCTGGCCGAGGCCTATTTCCAGCGCGCGGCCGAGTTGGACACCGGCTTCACTCCATCGCTGTACCATCTGGCCGAGATCGCCCTGTTCAAAGGTGACTTGGAGCGCGGCGATACCCTTATCGGGCATCTCGCGTCCGTTGGACTTGACAGTGCAAGAGTCCGAAAGCTGACGGCCATTCTTCAGTGCCAGCGGCAAGGCCCTGAGCGCGTTCGCTGGGAACAGATGACCCAATCGAACCCGACGACGACGCTGCTGGTTGCCAGGGAACTCTCAGTGATGGCGGCCAACCCCGCCTGCGCTGAGACAGGTAACAAGGCGCTGCTGGCGGATCCAGATGCTGACATCGCGCACAAGTGGGGCGCCGTGCTGGGACTGCAGGGCCTCTGGGTCGCGCAGGGCCGATTCGACGAGGCTCTGGCTCTGCTCGACTCCGTGGATGCCGCTGGAGTGTCGCGTGCGAAGATGCTCACGGTCCATGATGTCTTTGCCGGTGCTCCCTTCGAGGCCGAGGCCTCCGGGCTCGTCGCCTACGCGCGCGAGATCTTCGGCGAGGACCTCGGTCGAGCGAATACCGAGCTGAAGTGGCTGATAGGCGTCTGGGACGCGCGTTGGCGCCGCGTCGAGAGAGTCGCGAGGATCCTGCAAGCGGTCCAGGCGATGGCCGACTCGACCGGTGGTCGCAGGGCCGCGCTGCACGCGGAAGCCCTGGCGGGACACCTGGCGCTGGCTCGCGGCGACACCGCCGAGGCGATCGGTCGCCTCGACGCGCTGCAACCGAGTGCCGGGCACAGCAGACTGCTCTGGCTGCTGGACGAGCCGCTGGCCATCGAAAAGTCGCTGCTGGCCGAGTTGCTGCTGAGCCAGGGTGAATACGAGCGCGCCATCGATGTTGCCCGTCTGTTCGATCATCGACAACCGGTCATGT
>JBDHHL010000351.1:0-5028 GCA_039589375.1 Gemmatimonadota bacterium
GGCGACAAGGGGCGGATTGGGCTGGCGATCGCTGAGACCAACCCGATGGCTCTGAGTGCACTAATCGAGCACGCGAGCGAAGGTGGCACCTATCGCAGCGAGGATGGCGGCGAAACATGGGAGAAGGTGAACCGGCTGAATCAGCGGCCCATGTATTACAGCCACATCTACATCGATCCCACAGACGAAGACCGCGTCTACTCGCTGGCGACGTCCTTCTATAAGAGCGAAAACGGTGGCCGTGACTTCCGCAACATGCCCACACGGCCGACCTACGACGTCGGCGTGCACAGCGACTTCCACACGATGTGGATCGACCCGAACGACTCGAGGCACTTCTACCTCGCGGGCGATGCAGGACTGCACGAGACGTGGGACCGCGGTGAGACGTATATCCGCATCAACAACATTCCGATCGGCCAGTTCTACGCCATTGGCGTCGACATGCGCGAGCCGTACTACATCTATGGCGGCATGCAGGACAATCACTCCTGGGTCGGCCCCAGCCGCACTCGCAGCTGGATCGGTATCATCAACGACGAGTGGCGGCAGATCGGCTTCGGCGACGGCATGTACCACCAGGCCGACCATACGGACCACCGCTATGTGTATGGGGCAGCCCAGAACGGTACGATCGTGCGGCTCGACCCGCGTACCGGTGACCATCTCGATATCCGGCCGGAGCCGCCAAATGGCGAGCCGTCCTATCGCTTCGACTGGGTCACGCCCGTAATCGTGTCGAGGCACGATGCGAGCGTCGTTTACTTGGGTGGCAACCGCCTGTTCATTTCCCGGGACCGCGGTCACAGCTGGGAGCGCACGAAGGACCTGACGCGCGGCATCGACCGTGACACGCTGCGGCTCATGGGCGTGCTCGGCTCCGATTCCATGCTGTCGAAGAACGACGGTACGTCATCGTTTGGCGAGATCATCACCATCGCCGAGTCACCGCTCGACGCGGAAATCCTCTGGGTAGGAACGGACGACGGCAACCTGCAAGTATCTCGGGATGGCGGCCGAAGCTGGACCGAGCTGTCGGCCAATGTAGAGGGCGTTCCCAACGGCACGTATGTGAGCAGGGTGATCGCTTCCGCGAGCGGACCGGGCATCGCCTACGCGACCTTCGACGGACACCGTGACGGCGACTTCGCTCCCTATGTGGCTAGGACGGGAGACTTCGGGCGCGACTGGGAGCTGCTGACCGAGGATCTGCCGGACGATGGTTCGGTGAACGTCATCGTCGAGCATCCGCGGAACCCGGACGTGCTCTTCCTCGGCACAGAGCATGCTCTGTTCGTCTCTACGAACGCCGGTCGCCGCTGGGCGCGCTTCGGGTCGAACCTGCCGACTACGCTCTACGATGATTTGGTCATCCACCCGCGGGAGGACGACCTAATCGTCGGTACCCACGGGCGGAGCATCTACATTCTCGACGACATCACACCCCTGGTAGAGTGGTCAGCCCGGGTTGCGTCGTCCGATGCCTTCCTTTTCCCGGTCCGTCCGGCGACCATCTTCCAGTACTGGAAGGACACGTCATACCGGGGGCAGGCGGCGTACGCCGGCGAGAACCCGATGGACGGCGCGATCTTGAGCTACTACATGGACCGCTCCGCGGACGAAGCCAGCATCGCCGTCACCGACGAGAGAGGAGCGTTAGTGCGCCGCCTCGAAGTCCCTAGTTCCGGCGGTGTGATCCACCGCGTGAACTGGGACCTGCGGCACGAGCCGCCGCCGTTCCGCCCGGACACCGGGCGAGCCGAGGCGCTGCCGAAGCTGACTCATCCGATCACGGAGCAGGGGCCCTTTGTGTCGCCCGGCACCTATACGGTGACGTTGGAGGCCGCTGAGACTCGGTCGTCCCAGACGCTGGTTGTGATGGGCGACCCGCTGCTGGCGCTCGAGGACGAGCAGTGGCGCCGGCGCGAGCAGTTCTTGGTGCGTCTGCTCGATCTGCAGCGCCGGGCGTGGGACCTCGAGCAAGAGGGGATCGAACTGCGAGACGCGGTCGTCGCCGAGCGTGACTCGTTGGGCGGAGAAGATGCGCCGGCCGCGATCGTGCAACGGGCCGACTCGGCAACGGCCCTGGCCCGCCGACTCGACAGGCTCCGGTCGAGAACTTACCGGCTGGCCGGTTCGTTCAACGGCGGCGGCGTGCGGCAGGGCAGCCTCTATCCGCCGACCGAGACGCACCGGCAGCGGATGCACGACCTGGAGACCGAGCTCGAACGAGCGGCCGCGGCCTTAGCGAAGCAGCAAGACGAGCACGGTACGCTGCCAGACATGTGACCGGTCAAGCCGCCACGCAGTGACGGCGGGGTCTCCGGCTGATTAGGGCTTGCTCTGGCTGATACAGTAAGGTCAGCGTTTCTGCACCTTACCGACCAACCGCTTTGCGTCCCTCTGCCGGTCATTCCGGGTGAGCGCTGCTCGGCCTGTCGCGCCGCGGAAGGGGGAAGGCGGGCGTCTCAGGCGTAGAGCCGGTCGGGGTCGTCCTGCGAAACTCCGGAAGGGTCCGCACTCGTATTCAACATAGACAAGCTATACAGACCGTCTGTCGACGCTCTCGCTCCTCGAGGTCCCCATGGAGGAAGTGAAGTGAAACGACTTCGACTGAAGAGGCTGTTCCACGTCATCCGCGAACTCTTGACCGATATCTTTCGCGACGTTCGGTACGCGATCAGGGGACTCCGAAGAGCCAGCGGCTTTGTAGTTGTAGCAGTCCTTTCGCTCGCGGTGGGAATCGGGGTGTACACCGCTCTGTTCACGACGATTCAGGCCGTATGGCTTGCTCCGGTTCCGGGTGTGACGGGCCAAGACCGGATCGTGGACATGGTTCCCGTCATCAGGGGAGAGGACTACTATCGGTGGGCGTATCCCGATTTCGAGAATGTCAGAGATGCAGACACCCCTTTCGAGTCTCTTACCGCATGGACCGAGAGGGACGCCACCTTCGGTAGCGAAGAAGGGGGGATGCGGGCCAGGGTGGCCTATGCGACTTCCGAATATTTCCACGTTCTTGGAGCTCTTCCCACGCTGGGCAGGGGGTTTCTGGACTCGGAGGATGGGGGCCCCGGTCAACACCCGGTGGTGGTCGTGAGCCATCACTTCTGGCAAGACGAATTGAGTGGGCGTTCCGACATACTGGGCCAATCCCTTCCCCTGGACGGCATTCCCTACACGGTGATTGGCGTGGCCCCGGAGGAGTTCATAGGTGCGCGCGTGAATTGGGCCAGCATTGATATGTGGGTGCCGCTCTTTCAACACCCGGATGCCGGCGGCGATGAGTCGGTGTTCCGGAACAGGAGAGCAACCTCGGTTCAGGTATTGGGAAGGCTGCGGCCGGGCGCAACGATCTCCGAAGCCCGGGCTGCGGTTCGCACGGTGTACGCCAGCCTTGCGACCGAGTACCCCGAAACCAACGGGGACCGAACGGTCAAGGCTGTCAGCTTTGGGCGCTTTCCAGCCCAGAACCGGGACCTGGAAGTGGTTGCCGTAGTCGGAATCTGTGGGATGTTCGCCGTTCTCCTTCTAATCATCTGCGGGAACTTGGCCGGAATGGCCCTGGCCAGGTCTGCCGCCAGGGAGCAGGAAATCGCAGTGAGGCAGGCTTTGGGATCCAGTCGCCTGCGCCTGGTGAGACATCTGATGGTAGAGGCGGGAATTCTGACGGCGATCGGCGGGGGAATTGGGATCCTTCTGGCCATGACAGTGATGACCAGGGTTCACCCCATGGACCTGGGCATCTCCGCTCCCGGCGCGACGTTCGAGCCCAGCGGATGGACGCTGGCATTGTCCTTGGTCGTTTCCTTCGTAGCGGCCCTGGCATTCGGACTGCTTCCCGCGCTTCGGTTCAGCCGGCCAGAGCTGGTTTCAGTCCTGAAGGACGACACCGGCGGAGGCGGCCGGCGCGTGGGAAGGTTCCAGCGCTATGCTTCATCTTTCCAGACCGGTGTGGCGTTTCTCCTACTCCTGATGGCGGCCCTATTCCTCCGCTCCCTGGAACGAACGGACGAGAGCCATATCGGATTCAGGCCGGAAGGTATGGCGGTTGCCGACTTCCGGACCGGGGGGACGTTCCTTGGGTTTCTGGACCCTTCAGATGAGGGTTATCCGAGCATGGCAGAGGGCGGATCGGCTCTGGTGGACCGACTGATCGAGTCCATCGGGTCTCTGCCGGGCGTGGCATCGGTGGCCGTGTCCACCGGTTTCCCCTTGGATCGAGTGAGAAACTATCTTTCCGTCAACCCGGCGGGTCGGCCGAGCCCAGATTCAACCGGGGTGAGGGTAGAGTACACGCTTGCTTCGGAACGGTACTTCTCCACCATTGGCACACCGATCCTTCAAGGCAGAGCCCTCCTCCAGGCCGACGACGAAACGTCCGCCCCCGTGGCGGTCATTAGCAGATCATTTGCAGACCGTCTTTGGCCCGGCGAGGATGCTCTGGGTCGGCGGTTCTCGCAGGCCGGTGCCGAGAACCAAGCCCACGCCTGGACCGTCGTGGGGGTAGTAGGCCATGTGGCATCGAGTGCCGTGACGGAAGATCTGCCTCAGATGTTTGTTCCGCTTAGGCAGTCGAGAAGTCCTAATGTCATCATCTTGGTCCGGTCAGATACCGGTACCGATCCAGCCGCACTGGCAGGGCCCGTTCGTGAGGCTATTCGGTCGGTAGACCCGGGCCTACCCATTCCAAGGTTGGTTCCCGCCCGGTCTCTGGTGGCTTGGGCCACGCAGGAGCAGCGGACCGGCGGACAAGTCGCCGGGGGGCTAGGCTTGCTGGTCCTCCTCCTCTCTGCCATGGGCGTCTACGGAGTCGTGGCGCTTGCCGTGACCCATCGCACCCGTGAGATCGGCCTGCGAATTGCCCTGGGGGCCAGCCGAGGCGTGGTCATCCAAGGTGTCTTCGGGGATGCCCTCCGCATGGCTGGGCCCGGGTTGTTGGCAGGGGGCCTCTTGGCAGCCGGAACGGCCGCGGCACTGCGCTCCATGCTGTTGGGGCTGAGCCCCGTCGATCCCATCTCCTTCCTT
>JBDHHL010000352.1:0-5027 GCA_039589375.1 Gemmatimonadota bacterium
AGAGGCTGGCATCGCTCTCCGCTATCAGGCCGTCTTCCTTCTCGAAGTCGCTGACGAACAGTCTGCCGCGCCCGTCGATGCCGGCGTACAGTCCGGCGGACTCGCCGTAGCTGTGATGGACCAGAGCGGCCGCTCGGTAGTCCAGTCCGGCGCCGGCTCCGATCAGGAATCCGGCGCTGCCGGCTTCCGGCACGAGCCCGGCCGGTCTGGTCGTGCCCAACGTGGCGGACAGCTCGACTTCGCCGTCCCCGTCCCCGGAACTCAGGCGACGAGTGAGCACGTGGACCGTTCGCATGGGGCCGCCCCCGATGCACTCCAGCCTGCCATCCTTCACTCGCCAATCCTGAAGCCGGTTGGCCCAGAAGCCGGGGCCGACCCAGGTGCGGTCCGGGCTAGTCGTCCACGCACTCTCGAACGACGAGATCGCTCCTTCGCGCTCACAGGCGATAATGGCTATGACCAGCGCCAGAACGACCGGTGCGATCCTCATGCTACCTCTCAGTCTGCAAACAACGGTTCGGCGGGTCTTGAGCAAACTGACAGCGACATTCTAGCTTGCATAGGTAACTTCGCGTTGGCTGGACCGGCTTGGCAACAAGGGCGGTGACCGAGATGATTCGACTACACAAGCACGCGCTGCCGGCGTTCATACTCTGTTGCGCGCTTGTCGCATGCGGTGGCGGCTCCGATGCCCCGGCGGGCCGCGCAGCCGAGGAGCGGCTCAATGTCGTGTTCTTCATCATCGACGATCTCGGATGGGTGGACACGGGCGTCTACGGCAGCGCTTTCTACGAGACGCCGAACATCGACCGCCTGACGATATTGGGTGCGAGGTTCACACAGTTCTACACCGCCAGCCCGGTGTGCTCACCGACGCGCGCAAGCATTATGACCGGCAAGCATCCGGCGCGGCTTCAAATCACGAACTGGATCGGCGGTGAGCAGAAGGGCAGGCTTCTACAAGCAGACTATCTTCGACAGTTGCCGCTGGAGGAGGTCACTCTGGGCGAGGCCTTCCAGGAGGCGGGCTATGCCACAGGCTACATCGGGAAGTGGCACCTGGGGGCTGAGGGCTTCCTGCCAGACTCGCAGGGTTTCGACACGGCCATCGCGGTCAATCACGCGGGCCAGCCCGGCTCTTATTTCTATCCATACGAGAACGAGAACTGGCCAATCACAAACGTCCCGGGCTTAGAAGACGGGGCGCCGGGCGAGTATCTGACGGATCGTTTGACGGACGAAGCGCTGAGGTTTCTGGATGAGCACGCGGGCGAGCCGTTCTTTCTGGTCCTCTCTCACTATGCCGTTCACACGCCGCTCCAGTCGAAGGAGAACCTATCGCGTAAGTACGAAGCGAAAGCGTCTACGCTGCCTGCGATGGACGGGCCCACGATTAGGCCGGAAGGCACACGTGCCCAGACCAAGCAGCGCCAGGACCACGCCGTCTATGCCGGCATGATCCAGAGCACCGACGAGAGCGTGGGCCGCGTACTCGATAGGCTAGAGCAGTTGGGCTTGGATTCGCGAACCGCGGTCGTCTTCGTGTCGGACAACGGAGGCTTGAGCACGCTGGTGAAGGGGCGGACCAGCATGCCGACGTCCAACCTTCCCTTGCGATCGGGAAAGGGGTGGCTGTACGAGGGCGGAATTCGCGCTCCGCTGATCATCCGCTGGCCGGACGTGATGGTCGGGAGCCGTGCCATCGAGCAGCCGGCGACGAGTATGGATCTCTATCCCACTCTGCTCGAAATGGCCGGTATCCCTGCGAAACCGGCGCAGCACGTCGACGGCATCAGTCTGGCGCCGGCGCTGGAAGGTTGGGATGGCACCGAACACGAGGCGCTGTTCTGGCACTTCCCACACTATCACGGCTCGGGCCATGTGCCTTCCGGTGCGGTCAGGGTAGGCGACTACAAGCTGATCGAATGGTTCGAGGACGGCCGCTTCGAGCTGTACGACCTCGCCGTTGACTTGGGTGAGACTGAGGATCTGGCGGCGACGATGCCGGAGGTGGCAGAGGAACTGAGAACGCTGCTTACCGAGTGGCGTGAGCGTGTCGAGGCCGGAATGCTCTCGCCGAACCCCGATTGGACCGAGACCGTTGGCGCCGGTTCGAGCCGCTGACGTGCTCCTCGTGACGGAGGTCGGGGGAAGGACGCGCTCGCTGGCTGTGCCCGCTTGGCGCGGCCCTATTCGCCCTGTGGATCTTCCCGGCGGTAGTGGTGTCTGCTTCTGGATGGGCCAAAGGATGAACATGAGATCGCTGCTGGTTGTCGCATCGGCGCTAGCCTTGTCGCTTGGAGCGGGCCTCGGGTGTGGCGGTGAAGGGAGTGAATCTGAGGCTGATGTTCAGCCCTGGGAGGCCGAGGGCTACACCGGATCCGAAAGCTGTCGCGAGTGCCACGAGCGGTTCTACCAGTTGTGGGCGCCGTCGCACCATGGGCTGGCGATGCAACCGTTCACCGTGGAGTTCGCGCGAGCCGAGTTGGCAGGCACGCAACAGGAGTTCGTCATCGGCAGCTACGGATACGGCCTGAACGTCGACGCCGAAGGTGGTTGGCTGCTGGAACGGGGTCCCGACGGCACCCAGAGATACAGAGTCGAACACGCCCTCGGCGGTAAGAACGTCTACTATTTCCTCGCACAAACCGAGCGCGGGCGGCTGCAGGTGATGCCGCTCGCCTTCGATGTCCACGGGATGGAGTGGTTCGATGCCACGGGCAGCATGGTGCGGCATTTCGGTGATCGTGAGGATGAGCCGTTACACTGGACGGACCGGCTGCTGACGTTCAATACGTCGTGCCACGGTTGCCACGTCAGCCAACTATCCACCAACTACGATCCGCAAACGGACAGCTATCGGACGAGCTGGGCCGAGCCCGGCATCAATTGCGAGACCTGCCACGGTCCGGCCGACGAGCATATCCGCGTATTCCGCGAGACGCCCGAAGGTTCGGCGCCGAAAGACACCGCGATCATCCGGATGAAGGGATTCACGGTCGAGCAGACGAACTCGGCCTGTGGCGTCTGCCACGCCAAGGGCTATTCCCTCGTGGCTTCGTACAAACCGGGCGATCACTTCTTTGACAGCTATGCGCTGGTGGCTCTGGAGCACCCGGATTTCTACCCGGACGGTCGCGATCTGGGCGAGAACTACACCTACACGTCCTGGCTGGCGAGCCCGTGTGTGAGAGGCGGCGAGCTGGATTGTCTGCATTGCCATACCTCGAGCGGCCGCTACCGCTTCGGGGATAACCCCAATGGGGCGTGTTTGCCGTGCCACACGGAGCGTGTGGCCAACGCCTCGGAGCACACACATCACCCGGAAGGCAACCCTGGCAACGAATGCGTCGCCTGTCACATGCCGAAGACGGCGTTCGCACTCATGGAGCGGAGCGATCACTCCATGCTGCCGCCGACCCCTTCGACGACGGCGGAGTTCGGCTCGCCGAACGCCTGTAACCTCTGTCACAGCGATCGCGAGGCGGCGTGGGCCGACCGCTGGGTGCGAGAGTGGCGCGGGCGCGACTACCAGGCACCGGTCCTCCATCGCGCGCGGCTGATCGACGCGGCTCGACGCGAGGATTGGTCGCAGTTGCCGCAGATGCTCGAGTATCTGAGTGGTGAACGCAATGAAGTCTACGCGGTTTCGCTGATGCGGCTTCTGAGGTCGTGCGAGGCTGAGCGCAAATGGCCGGCGATCATCGCCTCGTTAGAGGATCCATCGCCGCTAGTGCGAGCGGCGGCCGCCGATGCGCTGATCGGCAACTTGACGCTCGAGACCGTGCCGCTCTTGCTCGAAGCGACGCGCGACGAGTACCGCTTGGTACGCATTCGAGCCGTTTCCAGCCTGGCCAGCGTTCCGCGCGACATGATTCCGGCGGAGGCGGAGGCCGACCTCGATGCCGCGGCGGCCGAGCTCGTGAAATCGCTCGAGGCGCGCCCCGATGACTGGGCGTCGCACTACGATCTCGGCAACTTCTACACGAACAGACGCGAGTTCGATCGTGCGATTGCCGCGTACGAGCGCGCGTTCGAGCTGGAGCCGCGCGCGACGGTTTCGCTTGTGAACGCGGCGCTGGCCTACCGGCTGAACGGTGAGGGAGCGAAGGCGGCGGAGAGCTTGCTGCGGGTTCTGGCGATCGAGCCGGGCAATCCCGAGGCGAACCTCAACCTCGGCCTGCTGCTGGGCGAGGCTGGCCGCGACACACAGGCGGAAGCGGCCTTCCGCGCCGTTCTGGCTGTGGACACGGCGTCGCACGAGGCGGCCTACAATTTGTGCGTGCTGGTGGCAGCCGATCGGCTGGACGAAGCGATCGACTGGTGTCGCAAGGCGGCCGAGCTACGTCCGAGCGAACCCGAATACTCCTACACGTTGGCCTACTATCTTCGGGCTCAGGGTGACACGGTTGCGGCCGCCGCTCGGCTGCGGCAGTTGATCGCGGATCACCGCAACTTCGCCGATGCGTATGTTCTGCTCGCCGATATTCATGTGGAGCGGGGCGAGTCAGACGTGGCAGAGTCGATACTCGAAGGGGCTTTGTCCGCTGGCGCCCTATCCGAAGAGGACCGGGGCCGCGTAGAGGAGCAGCTGGAAGCGCTTCGCTCCTCGCAGCGGCCCGGCAACTGACCGTTACGGCAGGCTATCAGGTGGCACCGGTGCCGAGATCGCCGTCGATCTGAAGCACGACCACGTACTCGACGTCGAGCTCGTCGCGCCAGGCACCGTAGATCTTGTCACCGCGGAAGACCATCGGGTTGAAGCTCTCCGGCATGGTCACGGCGCCCAGGAAACGGCCTCGGGAGTCGAAGACGTCCCATTCCTGCCCCGGCCACTCATGGTAGTGCTCTAGTTCCTTCGCGCTGAGCTCGGAGGCCGGCTTCAGGTGCTTGACCCAGGTTGTTCCCCGCGGGCCAACTGCCACGGTCTGGAACGCAGGGAAGAAGTCGGCGAAGTGAAATCTGTTTCGCAGTCGCGCCATCATTTCGGCGGAGGCTCCGGCACCGACCCACCTCCGTTCCATCTC
>JBDHHL010000353.1:0-5018 GCA_039589375.1 Gemmatimonadota bacterium
GGATGCCGGTGCCGCCGAGGTCCGAGTGATCGGCCGCGTGCGTGCCGACCGGCGCGGCGAAATCATCCTGCCGCAGCAACGGCTGGCAGGAACGGAGGACGGCGGGTTCGTTACGTCGAGCTAGCCGCGCAGGCGTGGAGCACGAACGATCGCGTCCCGACCCACGACAAGCGTTGCAGCTACGCCGCTGGACGCTGGCCTTGCTGGCCGGAGCGGCGGACACTGCCAGCGACGCGAGCGTGGAACGGCCCACCCGTTGCTCTCCAACAACTTGGAAGCTCTTCTTGCAAGCCGAGCGCTGCGCCCACGCCATCGACTCGCGCCTGAGCGACGAATCGCGCGCAGCTCTGACCGGTGACACCCAACGCATCATCAAAGACGCCGCCACCGACGAGGCGAAGCGGGCGCTGTCCGCCCGAGGCCAGCTACAGCTCATCGGCAAGCTGGTCCAGCGGGACGGCTTGCCGGCGGTCGTCCTCAAAGGCGGCGTAGCCGTGGCGAGGGGCACGACGGTCCATCTGGTCGACATCGACGTCCTCGTCCCGCCGGACAGCGCCGGCACCCTGGCCTCAGCGCTGGAGGCGGAAGGATACTGCGCCGCCGGTTTCGGCAGCCCGCGGCATCTCGCGGCCCGTACGGTCCCGGGCGCGCTGCCCGTCGAGATCCACACGACCACTCACCGCGCCGGGACGCCGCTGGACGAAATGGCGTGGCGCGATCCGCGGCCATTGGAGGGAACGCCAGGGCTGCTGCGACTTCGGCCGGCCGAGCACCTCTGGCACGTCATGTTCCACACCGTCGTCGACCATCCCTACCGCCGCGGTCGCATCCGCGATCTCGTCGTCCTCGCGGACGCCCTCGGCGACTGCTCCGAGACCGACCTGGACGAGGTCACGAAGAGAAGCGCGGCCAGCCCCCACGCAGCGACCTTCGCACGCCTGTTGGAAGCCGTTCGTGCGCACTCAGCCGGCGATACCATTCCCGACGCCTTCGAGGCCACGGCGCTGGAGCACTACACCGCGACCGCGCTCATGAATCGGCTGCCGGTCCCGTCCGTGTTGCGAGAGACCGTCTGGAAGTGGACCTTCGCACTGCTCGGCGGTAGGGAAGAACTACGCGAGGTCTGGACGGACACGCTCGCGGTCTCTCTCACCCAATCCCCGTACAGACTGGTATCAACCGTCGAACGCCGACTACCACGACTCGGCCGTGCCTGGCGCCTGATCATGCGCCTCCTTCGCCTCTCCCTCGCCATCCCCATCGCTATCGTCATCGCCATCGCGACCCGCTACAGCCTGGACCAATCCTAGCACCACTGCCCATCCTCAACCGCCGCTCAACAGCGGTCGCAGACATTCGAGCAACCGCTCGCTGTCGTGGAACGTATCACGCCCGAGAAAGAGCTTGAATGCCGGGCCCAGGGCGGCCGCCTGCAACATCCCGAGGATGCGCTCGCTCGTCGAAGGGTCCGCCAACAGCCACGGTGACTGACGGATCAGGCCTGCCAGCGCGTCCGCGGGTGCCGCCGGCTCGAGCACGGTCGGCTCGCCGGCGCGTACCCGCGGAAACAGCGCGCCGCCCAGCACCGCCGTCCTTCGCCATTCTCCGGTACCGAGGCCGAACGGATCCAGCTCCAGGCGTCGTTCCCGCGGCGTTCCTTCCTCCCAGCCTTCGTCGACGTGGAAGGGACGCGGCCACCCCTCGATGCATAATGAGTCGATTGTAGCGTTTCGATACAGCACGACCTGGTCATCGGAGAGGAAATCCCACCCCTCCTGTACCAGGTTGACGCAAGTGGTCGATTTACCGGAGCGTGCATCACCGGCCAGCAGCCAGCCTTTGCCCGCGGGCGTCACCACCGCGGCGGCGTGGAGTAGAGCTCGTCCCAACCGGCCCAGCAGCATCGCCGCTGAGACGGTAAGCATCGAATAGAGATCCGCTCCCGCTGCGCTCGAACCCTCCGACCCAGCTCGGAGCGTCGCGCGCAGGCGCGTCAAGTCCACCAGGCCCTCGCGCTTTCCGCCGGAACCCTGCAGCAGTACGCCATCGTCTTCCGGCATGACCCACGCGACGGCGGAACCCACTTCGAGCGTCGGCTCGGCCTGCGGAGGCTGGCGGCCGAACGGTTCGCCGCGAACGACCTCGATGGTCGCAGTGCCTTCGGCAGCGCCCATCTCGGTCTCGGGAAGCCGCGGCAGCCATCGCTCCACCAGCGACAGCAGTTCCGGTTCGACATCGAGATGAAGAGACCCGTCCTCCAGAAGGACGCGGCGCACGGGGTAGGTCTCGTGGCTCACTCTGTCGCCCGCTGCGAGTCGGCGCCGGGCACGGCCAGCTTGGCAACGTCGTTCGGTCGCGCTCCAGACCGGAGCTGGTCCGCATCCTCGACTTCGACCCACGCGTGGGCGCGAATGTCGCACGCGTGCTCGGGGCCGGCGGCGGCGGCCACCGCATCTCTTCGCACCCCGAGGCACACCCGAGCCGGCAGGCCGTAGCGGCGCAGTACGGCACATTCGGCGACGCTGCGGTAGAGGCAGGTGTTCCGCCAGCGTCTGCCGGGAAGCGCCGCGAGTAGTCGCAACGCACGGCGCGCGTCTCGAAGCGAGGAACCTGTGAGAGCGGCACCGCGAGCCGGGCGGTCTTTCTGCAGCATCGCCGGCTCCTCCAGCAATTCGCCCAGATCTGCGTCCACCCGTGCCGCCGTCCGCCAGGCGGCCCATGCACCGATGCCGGCGGCGCGCAGCCGCTCGATCACTACCGGCCGCCCCCGACCGGGCATGCTATGCGCCGCGCCTGTACCGGCGCCGTTACGCTTGACGGCCTGCCCGGTTCCAGCACGTCGGTGTGCGAGGTCATGCGACCGGCCAGGTCTTGGCCGGCGACGACGACGAACAGGCTGACGCCGGCCAGCGCCATCGGGTGTCCGACGAACAGCGAATCGGCGTCGGTCGGCCGCCAGTAGCCGAACGGATGGTCGAAAGGCCGCCCGCCTTCCAGATAGCTTCGCGCGACGAACAGGTCGTCGTACTGCTGTTGCAGGTGAGCCCATCCCGTCAGCGGGAGGGTATCGAGCTCGAGGATCGGCAGCAGTCCCCACTCCGCCCTGTCATCCTCGACCTGCGCATCCGAGCGACCCGGATACAACTCCAGCTCGTAGCAGCCCGCCACCGAGTCCTGCAGGGAGGTCTGGACGTCCGGCGTCCGCGTTGCGCCGCAGCCGCTAATCGCAGTGAGCAGCAACGCCGGGAGGAGGAGGATTCGGCACGTCATGTCTCGGAGAGCGCAGCCCTCAGTCGAAGGCTCCGGCGGCACGCCGCGGCGTCCCGGCGTCGATGGGTATCGCGTGCACCGAATCCGGAACGGCCGGATCGAGCCAGCGCAGCTGGGGCACGTTGTTGACCCAGGCCGTATACACGATCCGGCCGTCGGGCAGCCATGCCGGCTCGCCGTCACTCCCCGGCCGATCGGTCAGCTGAGTCAGCTCCTGTGACGCGACGCGATAGAGAAACAGCTCGGCATTGCCCGTGCGGTTCGAGACGAAGACGACCTCGGCGCGGTCCGGGTGCCAGGCGGGCTCGACGTCCGCGTCGTCACCGCCGATCAGCAGCGCCGGGTCGCTGCCGTCCAGTCGTAGATCGAAGATGTCGGCCGTTCCGTTGGTGGTGGAGATGAACGCAAGCCGATCGCCCGTCCACGCCCAGCTGGGCGAGCCCTCGACCGAGCCGCCCGTGCCGAAGTCGGGCGTCGTCGCCTCCGGGCCGCTGCCATCGGCATTTGCGGTCCACAGCTTGTGGATGCCCGTCGGGTCAGAGGCGTAGGCCAGCCGCGTCCCGTCCGGCGACAAAGCCGGCTGGACCTCGTTGTCCGCGGTCTGGGTCAGGCGCTGTGGCGTGCCTCCCGACAGCGGCACCGAATAGAGCTCGGCGTTCCCGTCTCGGAAGCTGGTGAAGACGACCGTGCCCCCTGCCGCCGTCGGGTCCAGGTCGTCCAGCCCCGCTTCGGTCAGTCGCGCCAGGTCGCCGCCGTCGATAGCCACGCGGTAGATGTCACGGTTGCCGTCGGCCAACAGATCGACCACGATGAGCGGCGGCACCGCCACATCCACCGTCTCCCGACCTAACCGACGCGCCAGACCCATCCGGGCCTCGGCCATCAAGGTCACCGATCCCTCCGTAAGGAACCTGACCAGGCCGGCCTCCGGGAACTCGGCGGCTTGCTCGGGCTCGGCGCTCCACACCACCAGCGTGTCGTCAATCGCCGCGCCTTCGAACGAGACGCGAAGCCCGGCGACGGCGCTGCGCTCGATTCGACCGTCTAGCTCGATCTCGAGCACGTACTGCGGCCCGGTGGGATCGTCACCGCAAGCGGCCAGCGCCGCCGCGACGACGAGCACGCAAACGCTACGCCCCATCACCCGGACACCGTAATCGCGGCCGTGCCGTCCGCCTCCGGCCCACCGCTGGACGCGGTGATGGTCGCCACGCCGGGTCCCACACCCGTCACGGTGCCATCCATACCGACTGTCGCAATCAACTCGTCGCTGCTGGACCAGGTGACGCTGCCACCGGTGTCCGTGCCCACTACATCGCGCACCACGGCGCTCAGCGACTGGGTGCCGTCGACCGCGATCGTCGCGGCGGCAGGCGTGACGTCAACCCACCCGTCCGGGTATGGCACATCCGCCGCCACGTAGACCTGGAATGCAAAGGTGTTGACGGTCGTCGGTACGCTCCACTCCCACTTCTTGTCCGACGACGTCATGCCGTAGCCGAGTATGTCGTTATACCCGAAGTACTCTTGACCCGTTTCTGTGAAGTCGCCGGTCCCCGTGGGATTGGTAAGCGTGATGGTTCCATCTCCACTCGTCACGTATGCAGGGAGATGGAAGAAGACATTGACGCCGGTCGCCGTAGTACCGTCCGGCGTCCCCAGAGGTTGGAGGATCAGGTTCTTGACGTTCACATCGGCCTTGAAGATTTGCTTGTTATCTTGGTACGCGACACCGCTCGAGGAGAGCA
>JBDHHL010000354.1:0-5009 GCA_039589375.1 Gemmatimonadota bacterium
GGCACGTTCTCCTTGTATCTCAGGGGAGCTGATGTCGGTCTGGGCGGCGAGAGCATCGACGCGATCGGCTTCGCGCCGGACGGCCGGTTGGTCGTCAGCACGGCGGGGGCGTTCAACGTGCCCGGGGCTTCCGGTGGAGACGAGGATCTGATCGCCCTGGATGCGGGGGGCGCGAGCTGGTCGTTGTACTTCGATGGATCGGATGTGGATCTCAATGACTCGGCGGACGAGGATGTGGCAGGCGTATCGATCGATGCCGTCAGCGAGGACATCTACCTCAGCACCCGGGGTGCGTTCGCCGTTCCGGGCGTCAGCGGCGGCGCGTCGGACATCTTTGTCTGCCAACCGGGTGCGCTGGGCTCGACCACGTCGTGCACTTACTCGGAGTACTGGGTCGGCTCGGCGCACGGTCTGACGAGCAACGACGTCGTCGGGATCCACATCGGAGAGGCAATCACGCTCCCGAACCAGGCGCCGACGGCGAGCTTCACGTGGGTGGCGACGGATCTCGCCGCGGCGTTCACGGATGCCAGTTACGATCCCGACGGGACGGTCGTGGCGTGGAGCTGGGACTTCGGCGACGGTGGGACCTCGGCGCTGAAGAACCCGTCGCACACGTACGCGGCGGCGGGAGACTACACGGTGACGCTCACGGTGACCGACAATGACGGGGCGACGGGCACGACGTCGGAGGCGGTCTCGGTAACCAACCTAATCTACATCACGTCCACGACCGCCGGCAGCGTGGGCGGCGTCGCCTTCAATGACGAGGACATCTTGGCCTACGACGGCGGGATCGACGCCTGGTCCATGTACTTTGACGGAAGCGACGTGAGCCTGGACGGCTCCGGCCAGCGGGACGTCCGCGCCTTCGAGCTGCTCGCAAACGGCGACATCCTGCTCAGCGTGAACGGATCGACCACGCTCCCGGACGTGGGGAAGGTGAGCGCCTCCGACATCGTGCGGTTCAGCGGCTCGACCGGCCCCAACACGAGCGGTACGTTCTCGTTCTATCTCAGGGGCGCTGACGTCGGTCTCGCCCGTGAAGAGATCGACGCGATCGGCTTCGCGCCTGACGGCCGGCTGGTCATCAGCACGGCCGGGTCGTTCAGCGTGCCCGGGGCGTCCGGTGAAGACGAGGATCTGATCGCCCTGGATGCGGGTGGGTCGAGCTGGTCGCTGTACTTTGATGGCTCGGATGTGGGTCTTGCCGGTTCGTCGGACGAGGATGTGGCTGGCGTATCGATCGATGGCGCCAGCGGGGACATCTACCTCACCACCCTGGGTGCGTTTGCGGTCCCAGGCGTCAGCGGCGACGAGTCGGCCGTCTTTGTCTGCAAGCCGGACGCGCTAGGCTCGACCACATCGTGCAGCTTCACGTCGCACTGGGTCGGCTCGGAGCATGGCCTGACGAGCAACGACGTCGCCGGGATCCACATCGGGGGGGCAACCCCGTCTACGAACTAAGCGCCGACAGCGCGAGCCTTACACAATCCCTCTTGACTTTGCGGGAAGACACCTGCCAGCATCTCATAGAGCAGCAAGCGCCTCGAGCGGCGTTCGGGGCCTTGCCGTGGCCATCCAAACGGGCGCCAGCGACTCGGAGTTGGATGGCAATTTCCCGATCCACCCGGCCGATCCCGAGAAACTGGTGACTCAGAGATGAGGCAGAAGCAATAACCATGACCATGGCGCAACGCGGCTGGGTCCCGGCACAGTGCGAATCATTCGTACAGGCGTTCGCGGACGCGCACGCCATCGCTCGGATACCCCGGCGACAAGTACGAGATGGGGCTGGAAGCCATCGAGCGTGTCGAGGTGCTCGCCGCGTAACTGGCCTGCCGGGTGTTCGATGCCGAGTACGCCGAGATCCGTGTGGCTTCGGGCGCGATGGCCAACCTGTACGCCTTCATGGCCACCTGCAAGCTAGGCGATCGCATCATCGTGCCGCCGGCCGCGATCGGCGGACATGTTACACATCACGAGGCCGGCGCCGCAGGCCTGTTCGGTCTCGAGATCCATGCCGCGCCCGTGGATGCGGCCGCCTACACGGTTGACGTGGACGGGTTGCGCGAGCAGGCGCACACCTGATGACCATGAGTACCTACAAGAGCCTCGGCGGCCCGCCCAGCGGGTTGTTGTTGACGAACGACCCGCATCTGGCCGAGCGTGTGGACGCCATCGCCTTCCCGGGATTGACTGCCAATTTCGATGCCGCCAAGTCGGCCTCGCTGGCGCTTGGGCTGCTGGACTGGGTGGAGCACGGAGAGCGCTACGCGCAGGCGATGCAGGCGACCGCACAGGCGCTCGCGCGGGGGCTGCTTAACGAGGGCATCGCGGTCTTTGCGGCCGACCGTGGGTGCACCACGTCGCATCAGTTCGCGCTGCCCGCCGCCCCCTACGGGGGTGGTCAGGCCGCGGCGAAACGTCTCCGCGGGGCGAATCTGCTCACTTGTGGCATCGGTTTGCCGCTGGCGCCGGTTGCCGGCGACGTGACCGCGTTTCGTGCTCGGTTCGATCAACTGCACTTCGTTCGCGCCTGATTCAGGCCCGGGGACCTCGCCTGTACCGATACTGACCGAGATCGATGCGCCGGTCTGACGGAGTCCGCGACCGGCACCGGTTGCTGCGGGGATCGCTCGGTCTCCACTCGCACACGTCCCCATAATTCTTATCTTTACAGCCGTCGGCAGCGGGTCTGCACGGGAACGCCGGCTCGGATGAGCGGGTAGTACCGGCGACCGCGTCGGCTGCGGACCCCGACCAACGAAAACGCAGGCCGGTAACGGTCAGGAACGGGCACGGTCCTCGCAAGCGAACGAATATGGGGCACAGATGAAGAAACAGTATCTCTACTTGGCACTCGGCTTGTTCATTGGATTTGGGCTCGGGTTCGGACTGGGCCGCGACAGGGGGCCGACTGGCGGAGGCGGATCCGACAGGGGCGTGCCAGTGGACATTGCGGGCCGTCCGTACCTGGGACCGGAGGACGCGCCGGTGACGATGGTCGAGTTCACCGACTACCAGTGCACTTTCTGCAAGCGCTATTTCGAATTGAGGTACCCGTTCCTGCTAGAGGAATACGGCGACAGGCTCAAGTACGTCGTTCTTCACTACCCGTTGAGTCAAATTCATCCCCAGGCGGAAGTCGCGGCGCAAGCGGCCGAGTGCGCCAGCGACCAGGGCAAGTTCTGGGAGTATCACAACGTCCTGTTCCAGAACAACACCGCGCTCGGGCGGCAGAACCTAGTCCGCTACGCGGAACTGCTCGGCCTGAATATGGGGCGTTTCGAGCAGTGCCTCGCTTCGGGAGAAAAGGCTCAAGTGGTCTACGACAACATGGTGGAAGCCGTGAAAGCCGGCGTAACCGGCACGCCCACCTTCTTCGTCAACGGAAGGATCCTCGTTGGCGCGCAGCCGTTGGCGATCTTCAAGGCGCATATCGAGCAGGCGCTTCAGGAAGCCGACTGAGCGCGAGTTGAGCGTGTAATTCGCCTATGAATCGTGTCAGTTTCCAGGACGGCCCGGGCGCGTAGCCCTTTGGATTCGGCTGGCGTCCCGCCTAGTCACGGCGAACCGATCGTCGTCATCTTCAACAAGCGAGCGCTGGGAGCGCGGGCGCTGCGCCAGTCCGGAATGGACGAAGCTCTGCGCGAGCGCGGTCTACCTCACGAGATCATTGACTCGGCATCGCCGGAAGACTCGCGCGAACAGGCGGAGAAGGCCGCGCGGGCCGGCCGCATCGTCTTGGCCGCCGGCGGCGACGGCACGGCCCTGGACGTGGCCAACGGCGTCCTGGCTGCCGCTCATCCCGAGGCCGCGATGGCGCACGTTCCCCTCGGAACGGGGAACGACCTGGCGCGCTCGCTGGGCCGCGTGGGGCACGGGCTGGAGCGAGCGCTGGATGCGCTGGTCGACAAGCGCGTGATCGGCGTCGACGTGGGCCAGATCAACGAGGGCGAGTACTACATCAACGCGCTGGGCATCGGCTTCGACGCCGAGGTCGTCAGGCGTCGGCGGCAGCAGCGGTTCAACCTGCCCAGCTACTTCCCGGACGCCATCCGCACGATCTTCGACTACCAGCCGCAGACCTACCGGGTGGATTGGGCGACGGGCGCGTGGGAGGGTCCGGCCTTGATGTTGGCTGCGATGAACGGGATCTTCGAAGGCGGAGGAGTGCGACTGGCGCCTCACGCTGAGATGGAGGACGGCCTGCTCGAGCTCTACTGGATCGACCCGATCAGCCTGCCGAAATTCGCGCGCTACATTTGGGCCATCCGCTGGGGAAGACACGGCAAACTGCCCATGGTGCGGCACGCGCAGGCGGAGCGCCTGACGGTGGAGTCCGAGGAGCCGATTCGCTACCACCTCGACGGAGAGTACCGGGAGCTACCGGCGGGAACGACGCTGGGGATCGTCGCGCACCGCCAGCTTCTACGGATGGTCGTATGATTCTCAGGGCATCGTTCGGCCTGCTTCTCTTCAGCCTGGCGTTGGGGCTACCGGGACCCGCGATCGCGCAGGAGGAAGAACCAGCGCCGGAAGCGGCAGCGCCCTTGGATACACTCTTCTCGAAGCCACCGCTCTCG
Source organism: Gemmatimonadota bacterium (assembly GCA_039589375.1). Lineage (GTDB taxonomy): Bacteria > Gemmatimonadota > Gemmatimonadetes > Palauibacterales > KS3-K002 > JASFMO01. Next base: position 4,590 of record JBDHHL010000354.1, read on the forward strand.
GCGGGCGGTGCTTTCTGGCGGTCGCTTGTCATACCTGGCTGGGCCCAGGCTGAACTGGGAGCCGAATCTCGCGGGGCGCTTTACTTCTTCGCCGAGTCGTTCAGCCTTTTCATGGTGGCTCGTACGCAGCTCCGACTCGACTGGGCGGTGCGCACGCAACCGGAGGACTCGGGCCTGATCAGTTCGCGCCGCCAGCAGCGCGAGGACTGGATCGCGCTTGCCGTCTTCTGGGCCCTGTTCGCCGCTGCGGACGGGTGGGTCTCCGTGCACCTGTTCGGGTTCGACGAGCGTACGGGACTACAGCCGGACGATGTCGCGTTCCGAATTGGATGGAAGATACCGGTTGGACCGTGAGTGTATAGTCAGTGTAGCGTGACGTGGGTCGGTTTGTGCAGTCAGTGAATGCTGGAGCTGGCGCCC
>JBDHHL010000355.1:0-5009 GCA_039589375.1 Gemmatimonadota bacterium
GGCCAGCAGAGCGCGACAGACTCAACGCGAGCCACGTTGGCTATCGAGATCGCGGGCATGACCGAAGGCGGTCGCGAGGTCGTGGTCACCTTCGACGCGCTGGAATTCTGGTCGGGCGGCGATTTCCCCAAACAGCACATCGTGGGCGACGATCTGGTGAATCAGCCATTCAGGGGTGTTCTGAATCAGGCAGGCGAGATACAAGTCACCGAGACGCCCGAAGTGCCGGAGTCGCTAAGGAACGCCGTCGCTCCAGACGCGGTGTTCGCCAACATGCTGCCGGCACTTCCGCCGCTGGCTGATGAGTCTTTGCCATCATGGCCGCACCGAGTGACGATGAAGATGGAAACGACGATGTCAGTGGAATTGGACTACGACGGAACCGCCTCCTTTGCCGGCGATACCACATGGAACGGAGAACCCGCTCGAGTTATCATCTCGGAGGGGATAGTCACGGCCACCGGACGTGGTGCGCCGGCGGGCTCGCCGGGCGAGGTCGAGTTCAGCTACACCGGCAGGTACGTCACGCGCTATGTCTGGGATCCCGTACGTGGTATCATGCTCGCCTCAAACAGCACCACGGAAGCGGAGGGCGACCTGGAGGTAAAGGACATGCAGATGATCATGCCTATTACCTACCAGAGCCGGAGCGACGTGACGCTGCAGCGTTAGGACGAGTTCGCTGGCCTGGAGTTTTTCGCTCTGGGCCTCGAGGGTCGATATTCTTGTCTCCAGCAGGCCCGAGGTCCAGGTGTAGGTGCGTGATCCAAACAGAGGTGCCCGATCGATGAATGCCGTTGTGAAGCGCTATTCCGCGCCCCTGGTGCTCACACTGCTCGCTTCCACTCTTGTCGGCTGTCCCGTGAACCCGGCCACTGGCGAGCGGCAGCTGATCTTGGTCAGCGAAAGCCAAGAGATCGAGATGGGGCGTGCGTACTCTCAGCAGGTGGAGGCCACCATGGGCCTCTACGACGATCCCGAACTTCAAGAGTACGTGAACGGGATCGGCCAGGAACTCGCGGCGCAATCGGAAAAGCCCGGACTTCCCTGGAGCTTCAAGGTTGTAGATGACGTAATCGTCAACGCATTCGCCCTACCGGGCGGCCCCATCTTCGTGACGCGTGGCATCCTGGCACACTTCAACTCCGAGGCCGAGCTCGCCGGCGTCCTCGGCCACGAGATCGGCCACGTGACAGCCCGCCATTCGGCCGAACAGCTCAGTCGCGCTCAAGTAGCGCAGCTAGGCCTGGCCGCCGGGACCGTCTTCGTGCCCGAGTTCACGCCGTATGCCGACCTGGCGAGCACCGGCCTGGGCATTCTCTTCCTCAAGTTCGGCCGTGATGACGAGCGCCAGTCCGACGACCTCGGTTTCCGCTACATGACGCGGGCGGGCTACGATCCGACCCAGATGGTCGAGGTCTTCGAGATGTTGGGCCGCGTCAGCCAGGCCGGCGGCGGCGGCGGAGTCCCTGGCTGGCTTTCCACACACCCCGACCCCGGCGAACGTCGGGAACGGATGAACCAGGCGCTGGCAGAGGCCGGGGTATCCGGCGGGGAGGTAGGGCAAGACCGATACATGCAGATGATCGACGGGATCGTCTTCGGCGAGAATCCCAGAAATGGTTTCTTCCGCGACGCCCTGTTCCTCCACCCCGATCTAGAGTTTCAGATCGAGTTCCCGTCGGGCTGGCGGATGGTCAACACCAATCAGGCAGTCTTCGCTATCAGCCCAGACGAAGACGGCTTGATCCAACTCAGCTTGGGCCAGGGTGAGTCGCTCGACGAAGCGGCCCAGAGTTTCCTCGGCCAGTCCGGCATTCAGCCCGGCCCGACAACGCGCCAGGCCGTCAACGGAATGCCGGCTCGTTGGGCGACCTTCAGCGCGACGTCCCAGAACACCGAGCTCCGCGGGCTCGTCGTTTTCATCGCCTACAACGACCTGATCTACCAGGTGCTCGGCTACACCGTGGCCAGCAAGATGTCGACGTACGACCCGATGTTTCGTAGCTCGGCACGCAGCTTCGATCGTCTGACCGACCCGGAAGCCTTGGGCGTGCAGCCGGCGCGAATCGATATCGTCAGACTTGACCGGGCGATGACGATCGAACAGTTCGCCCAACGCTACTCGTCAACCGCGGACACCAAGACCCTGGCCCTCATCAACGGGGTCGACGAGGGCGCCACGCTACCGTCAGGGCAGTACGTGAAACGAGTCGTCGGCGGAAGTTGAACCAGCCGCCTGGCCGCTAGCGCACCTTGCCACGGGCCGCGATGGGCCAGACTTCGGCGACGTCTTCGCCATCGATGACGTAGAACTCCTCGTGGAGGTTGACCGCCGGACACACATGGTTCGGTATCACTTCCACCTTGTCGCCAACTTTCGGGAACGGTGTACCCTCCGGCAGTTCCACCACGCCGTGCTCCTCGCTGAGACTCGCGATGCGCGCCGCCGGCGCCTGTCGTATGTAGCCGAACCCTTGATAGTCCGTGTAGGCGAAGGCTTGGCGCGCTGGTTCGGCGAACAGAGACTTGCTGCCCGCGTCGAGCACGGCCCGGTCGACGGCCGGCCGGCTGATCACAGTCGCCAGCACGCTCAAGGCACACTCGTCAGGTGTGGCCTGGCCTATGCACATCTGATTCACGTCGTTGAAGACGTACGTTCCTGGTCGCATCTCGGTGACGCCGGCTACCGATGCCGTGTACGGGGCAGCCGGCGTCGATCCGACGCTGACTTCCTCGATCGCGTGACCGCGGCTGCGGAGCGCCTCCGCGACCTCGACCAGCTTGCGGCCCGCTGCGGTGGCGCGTGTCTCCATCGTATCAGCGCTCGTTACATTGCCTGGAACGTGCCCCTCGTGCGTCTCTACACCCCGCAACCGTAGCGACGGAGCTTCGACCACCATGTCAGCGAGGACCGCGATCTCAGCTGGATCGATCACGCCGCACCGTCCCTTACCCGTGTCGATTTCAACCAGGACATCGATGCTGCTACCGCTACCGTGAAAGGCTCGCACGAGCATCTCGACGCCGTCCCGGCTATCCACAAGAACGGCCATGCGGACCCGTTCGGCGAGTTCCGCGAGACGACTTAACTTCTCGCGGCCGATGACCTGATTGGCGATCAGGATGTCATCCAGGCCGGCCTCGGCAAGAACCTCCGCCTCGCCGACCTTGGCAACCGTCACCCCCTTTGCGCCTGCCTCCACCTGGAGCCGCGCGATGTGCGGCGACTTGTGCGTCTTCGTGTGAGGCCGCAGGCGAACGCCGAATTCGTCGGCCACCTCTTGCATTCGCTCGACGTTTCGCCCCAGTACCGCCGAGTCAACGAGAAGCGCAGGTGTATCGATATCGTGCTTGTTCATGTTCGGTCACCCGGTTTGGGCTTGGACTTCTGCAAGCGTCCGCTCGATCTGATCGTAGTGTCGGACGTCGTGGCCGGCCAGCAACCTGATGGTCAAGCCGACGCTCTCCTCGCCTCTCTCGGCATGGATCCCGAACCGTTCCCAGGACGGTCCCTTGCTGCGCAGATACAGATCAACGTTTAGGCCCCTCGTCCGGCGAAGCTCTTCGAGCAGCATGGAGATGGGGCGGTCGTTGTGCGCCATGCCCACTACCATGACGTCTTGGTCGTAGCCCGCGATGGCAGGTTGATCGTGGCTCAACATCATCCTGACGCGATAGCCATACACCCATTCGCTGTCCCCGAGATGCCCGAGCACCTCCTTCACCGACCAAGCGCCCTTCCGCGGACGTGTCGACAGCACGCTCTCTCCTATGCCGGTCAACAAGTCTTCCAGCCTGGAAGGTGTGTGCGCCAGTACTTCGAGCGGGTCATTGTCCCCCAGCAGTTCCAGTAACTCATCTCGGTACGCTTCGAATTCCCTTACCGGATCAGCGGCCATCCCAGACTCCCTTCACTATCCTCAACTCAATATCCATCATTCGACATCTCCCAGGCTCTCCTCGAACAGCTTGAGTATGCGCCTGTATTCATCCGTCCACGCCCACGTGTGAACAAAGCCGTGGTCTTCTTTCGGGTAGATGGCCACCTCCCAGTTCTCCTTGCCCAATTCCATCAAACGCTCCGCCAAGCGCACGGTGTCCTGGAAGTGGACGTTCTGGTCGATCATACCGTGGCAGATAAGCAGCGCGCCTTCCAGGCCTTCCGCGTGGTAGATCGGCGAACTGCGACGGTAGGCCTCGGTGTCGTCCTGCGGAAGCCCCAGAATGCGCGACGTGTACCAATGGTTGTAGTAGGCCCAGTCGGTCACCGGGCGCAGTGCAGCACCGGCCGCAAACGTCCCCGGTTCTGTGAACATGGCCATCAGCGTGATGAAGCCGCCGTAGCTGCCGCCATAGATCCCGATACGATGCGGCTCTACGCCGAGCGAGTCGACGAGGAAGCCGGCACCATCGACCTGGTCGGACAGATCCTTGCTCCCCATGTGCTTTCGGATCGCGGTCCGCCAGTCGCGGCCGTAGCCCGCGGAGCCACGATAGTCGATATCCAGCACGGTGTAGCCGCGATCGCTCAGCAGATTGTGGAACATGTACTCACGATAGTAGCTGCTCCACCACGCGTGGACGTTCTGAGTGTATCCGGCACCGTGCACAAAGATGACGGCAGCGCCGTTCGGGACGGCGGGTCGGTATAGACGCAGGTACATCGACTCCGTCCCCGGCCCGGAAGTAAACGATCTCCGGAAGCATCCAATCTCTCGCGCGGAATTCGGGCGCCGTGGACTCTGTGATCTTGGTAGCCTTGGCACCAGCGCTGTTGTCCTGTAGGTAGAGTTCCGGTGGGTGGTTCATCGAGGAATAGAGGGCCGCTAGCCGCTTCCCGTCTGGAGACACGGCCACCGGCACTGAAGAACGACCCGAGCCGTGCAGGGTCCCGTACCTCGTAATCAGCCGGCGACCTGTGCCGTCCAGGTTCATACGGTAGAAGCCGCGCTCGTGCGGGCTTCTCTCGCTAGTAGTCAGATACCATTCCTCCTTGTCACGTGAGA
>JBDHHL010000356.1:0-5456 GCA_039589375.1 Gemmatimonadota bacterium
GGTGGATTCCGGCCGCATGACGGCGCGCGAGTATCACGACGCCGTGCTACTGGGCGGGCGGATGCCGGTAGAGCTGGTGCGCGCCCGCATGGCGGGGCTCCCGCTGACGCGTGAGTATGAAGCGCGGTGGCGCTTCTATGAGGAGCTGCGGACGCGCGAAGGGGGGTGACGATCAACCATCCCCTCGAGGTTCTATGCTCGAGTCCCGGTACGCTATGACCCGTTTGACCGGACCCGGATGAACAAGCCCTGGTTGGCGGGAATCGTGACCGCGGACAAATCGACCTCGGCCTCGTCCTGAAGGCCCTCGACGGCCGGTGCAAACACGCGTCGGCCGGACGCCATATCCAAGGTGGCCGGATCGACGGTCAACTGCACGGTCTCGTCCCTCTCCGACCACGACGCCAGCGCGATCAGCACGCCGTCCGCGCGAACGTACGTAGTCGCGAGAACGCGGGGATTGTCCGTCGTGACCGGTGCATCGTCGACCCAGTACCCCAGCATCCGGCTCTCGGCGATTCCGAACTCGTTCATCATCTTCCAGATTGGGCGAGGATCAACGTTTCCGTACTTGCGGGAGGTCATCCCATACAGCATGCCTCGGTACGGATGCCCCCCGTCCTGGAGCATCTCGCCCATTAGGCCGAACGGAAGGCCGGACACCTCGGTCAGCCAGTAGTCCTGATCCCGATCGTACTCGAAGTACTCCCCGAACCAGAGCCGCGAAATGAACGGGAAGTGCTCCATGTACAGCATCGCGCTGTTGATGTGGCCGTCGCGCTCGTTGAACTGGTTGGCGGAGTGGAGGTCGATGACGTAGTCGTCACGCTCCTTGTCCAGCACCGAGACCAGCCGCTTCACCGTCTCGCGGCTGAAGGCGATGTCATCGAGATACAGCCCGTCGATGTGCTGATTGGCTGCCAGCCAGGAGAGTCCCTCTATATAGTAGTTCGTCCAGCGTGACGTGCCCTTGTTGAGCATGGCGGCGTCGTCGACCCTCCAGGCATGCCAGGCCGAGTGGTAGTCGCTCTCGAGGTGTTCCTGCATCCACGAGTGACCACCCCCTTCGCCGTCATTCAAGATCTCCGTGCCCAAGCTGCGAAACGCGAACAGTTCGTGCGCCTTGTAGGTTAGCTCGCGAATGGTGTAGTAGAGCTTGACCTTGATCCCCTTCTCATGCGCCTCGCCGATATACGCCGCCTGTTGCTCAAGGTTGAAGAACGGGTAGTTGATGTAAGGATTGATTTCGTTGGCGTGATGAATGTTGACGACAGTGCCACCCCAGGCCCTCACGGAATCGACCGGGACGTATTGGTGCACGAAGCGCGTATTGAAGTGCTCCCGCGTATCGATCGGTTTGAACGGCGTGATGAGAAACCGAACGTTGAAGTGCAACGAGTCGCCGGCGGCGAGATTCCGGGCACCTGAGTAGTTGACGGCAGTTACCGTGCCCGGTTCCGTCTCGATTCGGATGCCACCGCGTCCGCCGTTGAACCAGGACGGTGGCATGTGGAGCGGTTGGTTCTGGTAGAAGTTCGTGTTGAGCGGTCGCTCGTAGTTCTCATCGCGCAGAACGTACTGGAGCCCCTTGTGCACGCCCCCGAGCCAAACGCCCTCCTGATGGTTCTCGATCTTCCAGTTCCAATCGACGCGCCCCGGACGTTTGCCGCCCCGGAACCCGAGCCCCAGCATGTACTCTGCCCCGTCGGGGAGCAGCGATACGGGAAGCACGATGTCATCCACCTCCAGATCGCTGAGGGCGACGAGGGAAATGCGGTAGTCCAGCATCCCGTCGTACTCCAGCGCACCGTCCACCTGCATCGACAGCCGGTCCGACCTGCTTTCGACTGTCCAGCGCGCTCGCCCACGGGTCTCTTGCTGGACCTCGTATTCGGCCGCCTGGAAGCGCTCCGACCGTCCGCCGATGACGACCTCCAGCGCCAGCGGGCGAGCGAGCAAATCGTCTGGTTCGTCGGCGAAGTGAGTGAGCTCGGGAGTGAAGTAGCTGAAGATATTCTCGGGGAGCCCCGACGCCCCGAGGTCGACCCTGCGCCCGAGGATCGACAGCGAGCGCCCATCGATGCGGACCGGTTCGAAGGGCTCGATGATGAGATCGGGATCGGAACCGGCCGTGGAGTTCAACCAGGCGAGACGCGTCATCAGCTCCGGGTGATCGAAGCCGGCGTTCCGGGCTCGCGCGTCCTCGACCTCGAGCGAAACCCTGATCGTCTTGCTCCCGCGTTCCCGCGCCGAGACGGTGACTTCACCTTCGTACGTGCCCGGGCGCTGGTCCTCCGGAACCCGAAGTCCGATCCAAAGCGGTTGTACGGCGCCGGAAGGAACCGACACGTCCTTCTCGAACCGCTCACCCTTCTCGTTCGTGCCGCCGCAGTTGAAGCAGGTCAGGGTCCCGTACCATTCCGACGGGAAGCCAGCGAACGCGACACGGATATCGTTCAGCGGCGCATCCCCTGCTACCGCGACGAGCTGGAACGCGAACGACTCGTCCCGCAGCACGCGGCTGTGGAACACGTCCGTCTCGCCACGGTCCACCCAATGCTGGGGGATGAAGCGCCGCATGCGAACCGGGTAGTCGCGGTGCTCCGGGATCAGCGCCCATCCATCGGTCGCCCGCGACATGAACTCGGCCGTCTCGCTAGTGCTGGCGATCACCTCCATCGGGAAGAAGCTGTGAAACTCGTTGACGGACTGGATGTGGGTCGTCCGTGCCCGCAGCAGATCGGCCAGCCGTGCCGATCGGGCGGACCGCTCCCAAGATGCATCGGGCGTGGGAGCGGCATCGATGTAGGTGATTCGCGGATAGTATCCCCCGGTGGAACCCCAAGGCATGTAGTACACGTGGTAGACCGACGAATTCGGATTCGGCTGGAAGATCACGTCACCGGACACATTCTCGACGCGCACCGCCAGCGCGTTCCGCACCGGCTCACCCGACGCGGCATCGACGACGACGATGGACTTCGAAGCAGGGTCGGGGTCGTGACGACGCCATGGAATGGTGACAAGCACCGCGGCGGCGCCATCCGTCCGGTCGGCTACCACCACGGCGCGATGGTTGCCCCACGACTCACCTTCCTCACCGGCCGCAAGATGAGGTTCCCAGTTCCCCGCCTCGAAGACGACGCCGTCGACCGTGTTTGGGATCGCCGGAGCGCGGTAGGGCTCCTGCATCTCCGCCGGCGGTTCGGCGCACGCGATCGCGAAGACGACCGTTGAGAGAACCAGAACTCGATATCTGGATGGCATTCTATTGGCCCTGTCCACTCAATTCCAAGACAGAAAGATGAGTCGTACTGGGGATGTGTTGCCGTATGTACTCGATTTCCTCTTCGTCGCCGTACGCATCGCTCTCCGGAATCCAATGGATCGGAATGATCATTCCAGGGTCCACAATCTTGGCAAAAACGACGACTTGCTCGCCGGAGAGACTGTAGGGCTTGCGGACGTTCAGCACGGCGATTTCAACGTTCGAGAGCGATTCCATTTCAGGGGTTAGGCCCGTGTCGCCGGAACAATAGACGCGGACGCCATTGATGGAAAAGGCAAAGCCAATGCCGCGCAGGTCCGGAGTATGACCGACAGATCCATAGGCCGGGATGCCTTCGACCTCAAAACCGCCCACAGTTGCCTTCTGCCCGGGCGCCAGGGCAAGGGCGTTCGCACCGCCGATCGCCTCGGATATCACCGGCGAGTCACTGTGAACGATTATTGTGCTCTCCTTCGATAAAGCAGTGATGGTTCGAGGGGAGAAGTGGTCGGGATGTTCATGCGTAATCAGGATGATATCCGCTTGGGGCAGCGCTTCTATATCTACCAGGTCAACCGGATCCAGGTAGATCACTCGCTCGTCGGTCTGCACTTTGATGCAGGTGTGGCCGTATGGATGAGTCGACCTGAGCCAGGTCATCCTCTCAGCCAGCGACGCAGCTGACTCGGCTTGTGTTCCGCCGCACCCAGCCACTGCCAATAACACGAGCACCAAGCCAAACGCTTGCCTTGCCAAGTTCATGCCGTCCAGAGTCCCGTTCGACGTAAGAGAAACAGGTTAGTACCTCGCTCGATCATTGCGCATCCGCAGGTCACTGCTTAACGAACAGCATGTTCCTTACGCGGCCGCTCGTCAGCCTGTACCCGGCGATCATGCCGCCGGCATCGCGCTCGAACTGGACTTGCCGGAAGAACCAGGTATTGCCGCTGAACGCGTCCCGAGTCCCCGGGCTTAGCGGGATGGGATCGTGCCGCACGTGCGTCGCGACCAACGCGCCCTCCCGGACGACCAGAGTGTACGTCGTGCCCAGCTCCTCGCTGTAGTACTCGCCGGTGTACTCCGCCAGCTCGCTCTCGTCGGGCGCGAACGGCTCGATCCGCAGCCCCTCGATCTTCTCCTCCCCCTGCCTAGCAATGAACCTGCTGACCTCGCCCGCTTCGTCGCGCTCGAAGGTCACGTACGCGTTGCGTGCGGGGACGAAGAATCGCGTCTCCGACTCGGGCACGAACTCGACTCGCGGCTGACCGGGCTGGCGGGCCCACAGGCGGTCACCGTCGCGGAAGACCGTCACGATCTCGGGCCCGAATTGGTAGTCTCCCGCGTAGTCGTCGTAGATCGCAGGATCGACTTCGACCGCCGGACGTTCCGGCTCGGGCTCGGCCGCCGGCTCCGGCGTCTCCCCCTCCAGCCTGCCTGCCAGGTAGATATCCGTCACGCGGTTCGCCATCGAGCTGGGACTGAAGTCGCCAAGGTTGCTGAGGATCACTACCGCGAAGTCCTCGTCGGGGAAGCGGACCACGTAGCTCCGAAATCCGGCGTCGCCGCCGCTGTGTCCGACAAACCTGAGCCCGCGGTACTCCCCGATACCCAGACCGAAAGCGTAACCCAGCGTATCGCCGCTATTCAGGACACCGCGCGTGTGCACCGCCTGAATCACCGCCGGGCCGCCAACTCTACCGCCGTCCAGGTTCGCCTCCCATTTCGCTAGATCCGTTGGCATAGCTGAGCACCGCTTTCCTGTACCCACCTCCGCGCCGCGCGTACGAGTAGGCGCGGTTCGGGACCACCAGCTGGTGGTCATCGTGGAAGTGCGTGCTCGTCATCTCGAGCGGCTGGAAGATGTTCTCTGCCGTCCACTCGGCGAACGACTGCCCCGTGACGCGCTCGACGATCTCGGCGAGCAGTGTGTAGCCCGTGTTGCAGTAGAGGTACTCGTCGCCCGGCTTGAAGTTCAGCTCGCGCTGTCGTCGCACCAGGCGCATGATCTGATCGCGGGTGATTACGTCGTCGAGCCGCCACCCGGCCATCGCCAGCAGAACCCACTGGTCGCGCAGGCCACTCGTGTGATGGATAAGATGCCGAACCGTGATCGTGTCGCCGAAGTCCGCGATCTCCGGCAGGTGGACACGGATATCATCGTCCAGTGACAGCTTGCCCTCGTCGGCAA
>JBDHHL010000357.1:0-4991 GCA_039589375.1 Gemmatimonadota bacterium
TCGCCGGATGCTCCGACCGTCGACATCGACATTGGTGATGACGGTACATCTGAGGTCACCGGGTTGGCCCGATGGACAGACACCGGAGAGTCGGGTGTGAATCTGCCCGCAGGGCAAATGCTCGAGATCGGAATCATCGCGAGCGGCGTTCGCGTGACGGGCTTCACAACGCCGGCATTGAGCAACGGTGTAGAGTATTTCTTGATCGCCACGGGCCTGATCAGCAAGGCTATCGGTGAGCCAGATGCCTTCGTGCTCCTTGCGGTGGACGAAAACAGCCAGTCCGGGGCCATTGAGCAGAACGTTGGCATGTTCCAACTGAGGGCGGTCCATGCCTCTCCCGACGCGCCGGCGGTGGACGTTTACGCGGAAGGTTCCGACCAGCCGCTGTATACCAACCTAGCCTATGGTGAGGTGACGGATTACATAATGGCCCCCGAGGGTGATTACAACATCCAACTCCGCGGCGCCGGGTCCCCGGCGACCAGCGCTCCAGTGTACGAGACCGGCAACCTGACGCTGAGCGAGGGTGATATCGTTACCGCCATCGCCACGGGTTTCCTCGCCTCCGGCAGCATGGACGACCAGTTCCGTATCCTGCCGCTATTCGAGGACTTCGATGCGGTCGCTTCCGGAACGGCGCGGGTGCGCATCGTCCACGCGGCCCCTGACGCTCCGACGGTCGCGGTCGACGTTGGCAACGACGGCACGCCCGAGATTTCCGACCTGGCCCGCTTCGCGGAAACCGGTGCGGGTGGCGTGGAATTGCCTGCCGCTACCGCTCTACAGATCGGTATCTGGGCGGGCAACCCATTGGCGCGTGTCACGGCTTTCACGACGCCTCAACTTCCCGACGGCGGCGAGTTGTTCGTGATCGCGATTGGCTCACTCGCCGACCGCGCGCGCGAGTCCACCGGCTTCAGCCTGATGGCGGTAGCGCCGACCGGGCTGGTCGGAATCATCAAGCAGAACCCTGTCGTGTACGCTTTGCACGGCGGTCCCGATGCCCCCGCAGTCGACATCTTTTGGGGCAACGTGGAGTTGGCCGACAACCTGGCGTTTGGCCAACTGAGCGCCGCTATACAGGTTCCGGCGGGCACGTATACGCTCGACTTCTTCCCGACGTCGGCGGGCTCGACGCGTCCCGGTGGTAGCCCTGCGGCGAGCTTCGATACGCCTGACCTGATGGCCGGTGGCGCTTATCTCGCGGTCGCTGCTGGTGAGCTCTCAGCTGAAGGTTCTGAGGCCGCCTTCACGTTGATCCCGGCCGAGGAGATGTTCGACGCCACAACGATGGCACGAGTGCGGGCCATTCACGCGTCGGGCGACGCCCCGGCCGTTGACATCGGCACGGTAGACGCCGGCACGGGTGACATCAACGCCGTAGTGTTCGGCAACGTGTCCTTCGGAGATGTTTCCGCCGCGGCGGGTGCCGAAGTTCCGGTGGCTACGCTGACGCTCGGCGTGGCGCCGACGGGTGCGGCAACCCCGGTGGCGACGTTCGACGTGACCACATCGGCTGGTTTGCAAGCGTTCGCCGTTGCGGCCGGTGCGCTCGCTCCGGACGGTATGGAAGAGGCCTTCCGCCTCATCCTGGTGGTAGTGAGCAGCGGTACCTGGCAGGCCCTCGAGGTGATGCCAAACTAGCTCCTTCGACCCATCGCGGGCATGGGCGAGCGCGCAGTGGCGCCTTGGGCGTCGCGCTCGCCCGGCCCCAACCTCCCGGCCGTTACCGACGTGCCCTCGACGTCCTAGTGTCTGACAGTAAGGAGTCCCGGCTCCGCCACCGCGCCGGTCTCATCAAGCGAGGCGAGTTCTGAGTCGGGGACGTGCAGATCCCACCATTCCCTAGCCCTAGCCTGGGTCCATACATCCAAAGAGCAGTCCGCCAGCATGGCGTCGAGCTCGGCAGCCGTCTGGGGCCGATCGGCGGGGTCCTTCTGCAGGCAGGCGAGGAGGACGCGCTCGATTGACTCGGGAATTTCGAGCTCGGTCCTCTGGGACGGCGGTACGGGCTGTTCCTGAACATGAGCTACGACCACGGCGAGGGATGTGTCGCCGATAAAGACGTGCTGGCCGGTCAGCAGCCAGTAGCCGACGCAGCCCAATCCATAGATATCGACACGGCCATCGATGTCGCCTTTCGCTACTGCCATCTCGGGGGCCATGTAGGCGGGCGTGCCGGTAGCGATGCCTTCGGCCGTCAGCTCTGTCCCGCCCAGATCAGCCGTTTCCCTCGTCTTGACGAGACCGAAATCGAGGACCTTCACGAAGTCGTAGTCGGGGCCCAGCCTGCACGTGTAGATGTTCGCCGGCTTGATGTCTCGATGGATCATGCCTGCCTCGTGCGCCTCGTGCAGCGAATGGCAAACCTGTCGAAGCAGAAAGACGACTCTCTCAGCCGGAATGGGGCCGTACTTCTTGACGAGCGTATCGAGGTTCATGCCCTTGAGCAGCTCCATCACATAGTAGAAGGCTCCGGCTTCCGTGACCCCGAAGTCGTAGAGATTGATCGTGTGGTACGATTCCAGCGCCGCCGTCGCCTTGGCCTCGCGCTCGAACCGGCGCAACATCGTCGTGGCGCTACCCGGATCGGTGCCCAATGCATCGGCTTTGATGAGCTTAATGGCGGCCGGCCGAGCGAGCATCCGATGCCGTGCCATCCACACCTCGCCCATGCCACCTTCACCCAGCGGCTTCACCAACTGGTAACTACCGATCTCTCTAAGCTTGCCGTAGCTCTTGCCAAACCTGTAGATCGTCCGCGAGGTGACGAAGGCGATGCCGGCACACAGATACGTAGTGAACGCGTAGTACACGAGGAAGAACGACAAGGGCGCGGCCGGGCTAGTCTGACCGGCAGCCTTTGACAGCAGGACCGTCAACATCCCCATCGAGGCGGCGCCCAGCGACCCGGCCAGAACCTTGCCCGGCGTATTGGGCGCGAGGATTGGGAAGAAGACGATCCAAACGCACTCCCAGGGGATTCCGTAAAAGTCGTCGAAGATGGCCGGGCTCCACTCCGTAAAGATCCCCCACGTAGAAGACATGGAGATGCCGAACGCTCCCACGACCTCGAACACGAGCCCGATATCCAGCAGAGTCTGGGGCTTGAGCTTCGAGAAGCGCGTCAGAGCGAATACCCCGAGTCCCATCGCGATCGACGCGAAGCTTACCGCGGTCTGGAGCGGCTGATCCCACAGCCCGTGTTCCGGTACGTAGTCGGCCGTCGCGCGGAACAGGTGAGGGCCCATGAAGGCGAGGAAGAAGGTCCCGGAGTAGAGGAGCGCCGCCCAGCCGAGCCGCTTCGAGGCCGCTTGAAGCAGATCCGGCGGCAGACCCCTGGAGAAGCTGGCTGTCGCGCCCGCGCCCGGCGTGGGGGTCGCGCTCGCCTTATGCAAGAATCTGTGGCTCATCGAGAAGTACTCTCGCTGAAAATGATGCCCGTCGATGCTTCCGTCGCGGATTGAAGCTACCTTCTTCGCCGGTCAGCGAATAGAGGGCCGCAGCCACGCGACATTCGAGGCCGTCGGGCGTCGTGGGTAGGCAGTAGGGTAGCTAGAAGCGGAATAACCAGCCGAATGAGACGGAGATGTCCGGAGCCGATTCGGTCAGCCCAAGAGATGCCGAGCCCATTAGGCTCCTCCTCATATCCAGTAGGTAGCTGAGTCCGAGCGACGCTTGCACCGGTGCGCCGGCACCTTCCTGCACCTCGGTGTTTCCCAGCAGCGAGGCCAGGAGCCCGAATCTTCCGCCGCCCAGTGAGCGCCCCACGCCGGCGCCGAAGGCCAGAGTGTTCTTGAACTCCGCGCCCGGCATATCGCCAAGATACCAATACGAAATATCGGCGAAGAGGAAGGTCGTGCCGACGGACTTCGCTAGCGCAAGACCGCCTGCGTAATCCCACTCACCCGTGCCGAAACCACTCTCGACATCCGCGAGTGGGATCTTGACATCGAATGTGAGGCTCAGCGAAGGCCGAGTCTTCCCCTGTCTCAGCAGCTGGACACCGCCGTGGACGAGTGGGTCGGCGAACCCAAGCTGCTCTGAGCTCGTCGTGTCCACGACTCCCGAATTGCCCTCGCCGCTCATGCCATGGCCCGTGCCGGAACTGCTGGCAGCTCCCGTCGTGCTCCCGTCGCCGCTGTAGTAGGTCACCCAAGATGTGTTCTGCAGTACGAGGGGAACGCTTGCGGACACACGCACCCTCCCGGCTGTCACGACAAGACTATTGTAGAGGTACAGCGCGCTCGCCCTTTCGGTAAACAGGTAGTCGCCCGATGCGTACTGCACCGACCCGGCATAGTCGATCTGCTGCGCGTCGGCCGGCCAGGCGCCGGTCAGGGTCGCGAGGGCGACCCCAACCAGCGTTGTTCGAAGTCGATGACCGATCACGACCCGGGCGTGTGCTGTCGCAGGCGTTCCTGCACCCTCTCCATGCTCCGCACGGCGTCGTCCATCTGCTGAGTCATCTCCCCCATATGCTCACGCAGCTGCTGCATCTCGCGCTGCATCTCCTGGTCGTGCATCAAGGTCTCGTCGTGAAGCATGTTCCTGTGCTGTTCCATCAGCCGGTTCATGCTACCTGCCATCTCTTCCATCGTCTCGCACATTCGCTGCATGTGTCGCTGCTGCTCGGCATAGCGGTTCTGCGAATGCTGCAGCTGCTGGGTCATCTCCTGATTCAGCTGCCGCGACCGCTCCATGATGCGGTTCATGCGCCCTTGCATCTGCTGCATATGCAGCATCTGCTGGTGCATTTGCTGCTGCATTTGCTGCTGACGCATTTGCTCTTCTTGTTGCGCCTGCTGCTGCGCCTGCTGCTGCCCTTGCTGTTTCTGTTGTTGTTTGGACTGCGCGTATAGGTGAGGGCTGGCGGCCGCGGACAGAATCATGGCCAATGCGAGCGCTACTACTCCTCCGAGCGTCCTCATGCATTGCTCTCCTTCCCCGTTGAGATCGTCTTGCATGGACACACTTCGGCACCCGAC
>JBDHHL010000358.1:0-4985 GCA_039589375.1 Gemmatimonadota bacterium
CTTTGACGGCATCGTATTCGTGGACAGCAGGCAGGAACCGGAAAGGTAGCCACGCGTGTCTTTTCGTGCTCGCTTGCTGCTGGCCTTCATGACGGTGGTCCTTGCCCCCGTCGCCATCTTTGCCCTGGCGGTGCGAAGGGAGATGGGGGACCGCCTGACGGCGCAGTATCGTCAACGGGTCACGTCGATGCTCGCGGTCATCGAGGAGGACCTGACCCAGGAGGGCGAGCTGATCGCCAGAACACTGGCGTCCCTCGGCGAGACCGTCGTAGCCGACAATCGTTTTCGCCGCGCGGCCGTCGGCGGCGGGGAGGCGGACAGACAGTATCTTCTGGACTACGCCGGGGAGGCGATGCGGCTCACCGGGCTTGCCATGCTGCAGATCCAGGACGAGTCCGGCCGAATCATCAGCTCGGGACACTTCCGCAACGAGTACGACCGGATGGAGCCCGAGCTTCCACGGCTTCTGGCCGCGGCGCCGGACGGAGTGGCGCTTGTAAGAGCGCGAACGCCGGAGACGCCTTTCGTCGCGCTTGCCCGCGTGGACTCGTTCCGCATGGCCGGGCGGCGTTTTACGCTGGTGGGCGGCGTCTCGACCGCGCGACGCCTGCTGGACAGACTGGCCAGAGCGGAAGGGCTTTCCGTTTCGCTGGTGGCGCCCGGCGGACTCGTCGGCTCGGATGAAGCGGCGGTCGGGGACGACGAGCAGGTCGCGCGGGGAAGCGGCTTGGAAGCGGCGGACTCGGTGTTGGTTCAGGAGCTTGCCGTGCCGTTCGTTGATGCCGACCGGGGCGAAACGGCGGCGGCGTATTTTCGCGTCACCTACCCGCTCACGGAGCTGCTGGCGCTGCGCCGCAGCATCGATATCTGGTTCGCGATCGCGGTCGGCGTCACCGCGCTGGTCGCGCTCGTCCTCGCTAGCTGGCTTTCGGCGCGCATGAGCCGGCCGCTGGCGGAACTGGCCGGGAAGACGTCTCGGATCGATCTAGACCGTCTTGACATCGACTTTCGCAGCGGCCGCAAGGACGAGATCGGCGCTCTCTCGCGCCTGATGGGCGCCATGACCGATCGGCTACGCGCCAGCGCCGGCCGCATCAAGGAGGCGGAGCGACGCGCCACGCTGGGCGAGCTGGCGCGACAGGTGAACCACGACATCAAGAACGGCCTGATGCCGATTCGGAACGTGTTTCGCCACCTGGCGCAGGTGACGCGCGAATCGCCAAACGACGTGGCCCGGGTGTTCGACGAGCGGCACGGGACGATCGATTCCAGCATCGGGTATCTGGAGGACCTCGCCTCGAACTACGCGCGACTGTCTCCGCGCTTCGATCGTCAGCCCTGCGATGTGAACGCGGTGGTAAGCCAGGTGGTGACCGACGCGCGCGGATCGGGCCTGGCCGACCTGCGGATGGAGCTGTGCGAGGGCGGCGCCGTGGTGATGGGTGACGCCGTGGCGCTGAGAAGAATAGTCGAGAACCTGGTGGACAACGCCGTGGACAGCCTCGGGTCGGCTGGCGGAACGGTCGCGGTCTCGACGGAGGTCATCGCGGGACAAGGAGAGCGTCCGATCGTTCGTGTTACCGTGGCGGACAGCGGGTGTGGGATGAGCGAGGAGCAGGTTGCGAAGGTCTTCGATGACTTCTACACGACGAAACAAACCGGGACGGGCCTGGGGCTCTCGATCGTGCGGCGCCTGGTGATGGATCTGAGTGGTTCGGTTCGGGTCGAAAGCGAGCCGGGCGTGGGAAGCCGGTTCATCGTCGAGGTTCCCGGCGAGAGCGGCGGGCCCGAGATCGGGTCGATCCAGGCTGGCAGAGGAGGTCGGTAGGGTGACTCTGGTACTGGTGGTCGACGACGTTCCTGCCATGGCGGAGCAGTACGCCTACGATCTGCAGCGCGTGGGCGGCTACGAGACGCTTATCGCCAACGGCGGCAAAGAAGCGCTCGACCTGGTGACGGCCGAGGCGGTGGATTGCGTGATCCTCGATTTGGAGATGCCCGGCATCGACGGCTTCGAGGTACTGCGCACGATGCAGGATCGCCGGATCGAGACCCCGGTCATCGTCTACACGGGTACCGGCAACTACGACCGCTGCATCCAGGCGATCCGGCTGGGAGCGTACAGCTTCATCGACAAGGCCGAATCGATGGAGCGGGTGGTTCGCGAAGTCGAGAACGCGCTCGAGCGTACGAGGCTGTTGGCGGAGGTGGCATCGCTAAGGCGCGGCCTGGAGGCGGAGACCCCGCTGGTCGGCTCGAGCCCCGCGATGCAGAAGCTGAAAGAGTCGATCGCGCGCCTGGCGCCGATCCCGAGTCCGGTGCTGGTGGTAGGGGAGAGCGGTTCGGGCAAGGAGCTGGTGGCGCGCGAGCTGCATCGACTGGGCAGGGGCCCGGGAAAGCCGTTCGTCGCGATCAACAGCGCCGCACTGCCGGAGAACCTGGTCGAGAGCGAGCTGTTCGGGCACGAGCGCGGCGCCTTCACCGGGGCGAGCCGGACGCGGAAGGGTGCCTTCGAGAACGCCAGCGGCGGCACGCTGTTCCTGGACGAGGTCGGCGAGCTGCCGCCGCCGGCGCAGGCGAAACTTCTGCGCGCCCTCGAGGAGGATCAGGTGACACGCGTGGGCGGTGAGCGCGCAATCAAGGTCGACACGCGGGTGGTCGCCGCCACAAATCGCGACCTGGAAGCGGAGCTAAGCTCCGGCCGCTTCCGTCAGGACCTGCTGTACCGCCTGAACGTACACGTGCTCGCCGTTCCGACGCTGCGCGACAGGCTGTCCGACATCGCCGAACTAGCCGACCATTTCCTGAAGGCGACCTGTGCGCGATTCGGAGTCCGCGCGAAGCGGATAGATGCGGAAGCGCTCCAGGGTCTGATGTCGTACGACTGGAAGGCGAACAACGTGCGCGAGCTGCGGAACGTCATCGAGCGGATGATCATCGCCACAGAGCGCGAGGTCATCGGCCCGGAGCACGTACCGGGCGAGCTGCTTCGGGGGCGCTCTCCGATTTGGGAAGGAGCGGCCCCTACGAGCTTCCAGGAACTCAAGGCGGAAGCGGAACGCCAGATCATCGTGGCCGCCCTCGAGCGGAACGGCTGGCACATCACGCAGACCGCGAAGGCGCTGGGGCTTGCCGATCATGCCAGCCTGCTGAAGATCATGCGCCGGCACAACGTGAAGAGAGAGTGACACAGCGTGTCTATTTGGACACATCACTGACTTCGCGTTCGTGTTCGCTGGTACACGACCTACCGATCTCTACTTTTCAATTGTCTTGATCTAAACGCCATAATCTAATGTGGTACATGTAGATAAGGTCCTGCACCTGCGATGACCTCCGGGTTGGCATCTGGCCTGCCTTTGGTGGACTCGAAAGCCAATCGATGAAGGCGCCCCCGGGGGCGCGCAGCGGGAGAGGAGGCGCAGGATGTTGAATCTGAGGTTCAGGACCGGGGTGGTCTGGAGTGCGGTGGCTGCAGCTCTGTTGGCAGCGCTGCCGCTGTTTGGGGTGGCGTGCGGCGGTGGTGAGCCGCCCCGGTCCGAAAGGAGCCACGACGAGGAAGTGGGCCAGGTGGCCGTGCAGTTGCCGCCGCCGCTTCCGGCGATCGAGACAACGGAGCCCGAGGAGATTCCTATCGTGGCTGCTCCGGAGGTTCCGGCCGAAGTCTCGTATGAGGACGCCGAAGGTGCGTTCCTAGAGCGGCGCTACGACGAGGCGGTGGAAATGTTCACGCGTTACACGGATCGCCGGCCCGCGAATCCCTGGGGCTTCTACATGCTCGGGCTGTCGGCGTGGAAGGCTGGGGATTTCGACGCTGCCGAGCAGGCGTTCGAGGTCGCGCTCGAGCTCGACGCGCAGCACGTGAAGAGCTGGCTCAACTTTGGCCGGGTGCTGCTGGATACGGGCCGACCCGAGCAAGCTCTGGAGACGGTCGACGAGGCGCTGGCGATCGATTCGGAGTCGGGCGTCGCGTATCGGCTGCAGGGGCGAGCGCATCACCAGCTTGGCCAGATCGAAGAGGCGATCGACGCCTACCGCCAGGCGATCCTGATCGACGACGAGGATCCCTGGTCGATGAACAACATGGGGCTGATCCTGATCGAGGAAGGCCGGTTCGAGGAGGCGCTGCCGCCCCTGGCACGGGCCGTCGAGCTGAAGGACGACGTGGCGTTCTTCCAGAACAACCTCGGGATCGCGCTGGAGAACATCGGTCACCTGAGAGCGGCGCAGGAAGCGTACAAGTCGGCGGTGGCGGTGGACGGGACGCACGAGAGGGCGTTCACGAACCTGGCTCGAGTGGAGGGCCTCGAGGAGGACCCGAGCCTGGATCCGGTGGACCTGGGTGAGCTGGCCCAGAGCTTCGTCGCGGAGGTCGATGGCTGGCGCGAGGCCGTGGCTACGCGGGATGCCCCCGAAGTCATCGAGCTGGAACCGGTCATCGTCAGTGCGGCCGACACGACGGAGATCAAGAACTGATCGGCAAACCTGATCCTCGATCCCCGGGTACGTACCCGGGTCAGTGGAGCGCGGCCGCGGGGTTTCAGCGGCCGCGTTTCGCATCGGCGGTCAGGCGCCTCGCGGGACAGCTTTGTGACCTCGCGGGCCCCTCGGTCGTCTTAAGAGCGTCAGAGGGTAATCACTAATCGAGTACGCCACACGAAGGGTTCTAATCCGTGCTGCGAACCCCAAAACGCGTGTCATCACCTATGGCGCTACGCGGCCAGGGCGGTTTTACCATTACGGAACTGCTCGTGTCCGTCATCATCGTGTCGATCGGCGTGGTAGGGTTCACGTCCGCCGTGGGGCTCGCCTCGACGGAGCTGTGGTTCGGACGGCGCGACAGCGAGCTGTCGATGCTCGTCGCGGACCAGCTGGAGCAGCTGAAGGCGATGGGGCACGATGCGGTCCAGCCCGGGCAACGGGTGGAGGGATCCTACCAGCTGGACTGGCACGTGGTCGGCAGTGATCCGAAAAAGGTCGTCATG
>JBDHHL010000359.1:0-9593 GCA_039589375.1 Gemmatimonadota bacterium
TGACCTACCAGCTCCTGCTGCAGAGCGGAGACTGGAGCTGGGCGCTGGCCTACATTTATGTGGCCGCCGTGGCCGTCCGCCTCGCCCGGTTCAACATCGAGCAGGGCGGACGAGCTCATCTCCATTTCCACGGGCTCCCTTCCCCGGCAGCCGGCGTCACGCTGGCGTCGTTCTACCCTTTCAGCCAGACGGCCTTCTTCAACCAGTACCTTTCTACGTGGCCGTGGACACAGCTCGTTGGCGGTGGTATGATTGTATTGGCGGGGCTGATGCTCAGCCACGTCGTCTACCCGGCAATCCCCCGTCTCAGCGTTCGCAACGCCAGCGGGCGCTTCGGTATTTTCCTAGTCGTGTTTTGCGTGGGACTCCTGCTATGGAATCCCCAATTGGTCGTGTTCCCCACCGGGGTGATCTACATGACCTACGGAGTCGTACGGGCTGTAGTGCTGGGTCTGCTCGACCGGTTGCCCGAGCGTGATCCTCTCAGCGAGGAGCTCGATGCCGAGGAAACAGAGACGCGTGATCTGGAGTACGAGGGCATGGAGCCTGGCTGGCCGAAACGCTCGGAAGCGACCGCACAGCCAGGGGACGACGAGGATTCCTAGCAGGAACGTCTGCCGCGATCGTCAACGAGAAGGGGGAACTTCATGGGATTGAAGAGTGCGGCGCGGTACGTGACGGTGCTGGCCGCGATCGTGGCCTTCGTCAGCGCTGTGAAGGCACAGGAGACGCAGACGATCCGGCCTGGCATGACCGAGCAGGATGTGGTCGCCGTCTTCGGCGAGCCACAGGGCAAGAGCTCCTACGGCAGCTTCACCTTCTACTTCTACGACAACAGCTGCGAGAAGGAGTGCGGGTTCCTCGACACCGTCTTCTTCGACGGCGGCCAGGTCGTGGACGCGGTGCTGCGCGCGCACTGGCGCGAGTATGCCGGCGAGAGCTCGTCTCCCAAAGGCGTCGTTCCCAGGGCCACTCCGGGCGGTGAAAGCCTGCAAGTACCAGGCACGCTGGAGAGAGTCGAGGTAAGGCCCGCGCCGCCGCCGGAGGCTAAGGCCGACACCGCGAGCGCGAAAGGCTGACCCAGGCGTCTTCTAGGTCGTGCCACGGCGGTTCCTCCGTCGCCTCAAAATCTACCTCGCTCAGGCAGACGCGGATCACGCAGACCGGTCCGGGCAGCGCGTGCCGCTGCCTCCGGCCGGCCGCTGCACTCCATCGCGGCCAGCAGCGGTCAACGACTCGTCGGGCTGGAACATCAGGACGCCTGCTGTTATCATCCTCCTTCTCACAACGCAACGAACATCCACGATGGGGCGAGGATGCAGCGTGATAGCGTGACTCGTAGCGAACGGGCGTTCAGGAAGCCTCCGCTCTCAATGGCGGACGGCTCGCTGCGGGAGGAGTGCGGCGTATTCGCCGTATCCGGCCACGAGGCTGCGGCGGAACTCACATTCCTGGGACTCTACGCGTTGCAACACCGCGGGCAGGAGTCCGCAGGCATCGTCTCCTTCGACGGCGACAAAGCACGAATCCACAAAGCGATGGGGCTCGTCGCCGAGGCCATCAAGAACGAGCACATCCTCGGGCTCGAAGGTCGCGTGGCCATCGGGCACGTCCGTTACTCCACCGCCGGCGAATCCGCGCTGCGGAACGCGCAGCCAGCCTTGGTCAACTACCGGGACGGCACGCTCGCCCTTGCGCACAACGGTAACCTCACCAACGCCGCGACGCTGCGAAACCAGTTGGTCGGCGAAGGCGCGATCTTCCAAACGACGATGGACTCCGAGGTCATCGTCCACCTGATCGCGCGCTCGCAGCAGCCGCACCCGGACCAGCAGGTCCTGGAGGCTCTGGGCCAGATAGAAGGCGCTTTCTCACTGGCGATCCTGGTGAACGACACCATTTACGTGGCCAGGGATCCCCGCGGCTTCCGGCCATTGATCCTCGCCCACAAAGGACCGGCAGTCGTGGTCGCCTCCGAGACATGTGCACTCGATCTGATCGAGGCGGAGTTCGCCCGCGACATCGAGCCAGGCGAAGTACTGAAGATCCGAGACGGACGGGTGGAGACGCTGTCGCGGCTGACACCCGAGGTCCCGGCGGCCTGCATCTTCGAGCTGATCTACTTCGCCAGGCCTGACTCGAGTCTTTGGGGCTGTTCGGTGGACGGAGCTCGGCGTGCCTTCGGCCGCCAGTTGGCGATCGAGCATCCCGTGGAAGCGGACGCCGTCTTCTCGGTTCCGGACTCGTCCAACTCGGCGGCGTTAGGCTTCTCGGAGCAGTCGAACATCCCGCTGGAGCTGGCGCTCATCCGCAACCACTACATCGGGCGGACGTTTATCCAGCCGGTCCAGGCCGACCGCGATTTCAAGGTGCGCGTCAAGTACAACGTCGTCCGCGAGGTGATCGAAGGCCAGCGCGTCGTCATGGTTGATGACTCGCTCGTGCGCGGGACTACCAGCCGCGGCCTAGTCTCGATGATCCGTGAGGCGGGCGCGCGGGAAATCCACGTACGCATCTCGTCGCCGCCGATCCGCCACCCCTGCTTCTACGGTATCGACATGCCGACCAAGGAGGAGCTGCTGGCTTCGAACAGGAGCGTGGAGGACATCCGCGAGTACCTGGCCGTCGACTCGATCGGGTATCTTTCGCTAGAGGGCCTGATCGGCGCCGTGCAGGAACACGGGCAATACTGCGACGCATGCTTCACCGGCAACTACCCTACAGTGGTGCCGTCTACTCCCTTCTCCGTATCGCTCTCCAGGTAGTCTCTCGCTTGGGGGACTTTCGTGCCCCTACTGGTCTTCCCTCCCCATCTCCATCTCCATCTCGATCGCCATCGCCATCGCCATCGATGGAGATGACGATGAGGATGAGGATGAGGATGAGGATGGCGATGGGGAGAGATGGCGCGTCCTTGGGAGTTGCTCCTAATGCAATACCGGCATCCCCATCGCCGGCCAGATCACCCACACGAACAGCGCGAGCACGACCAGGAGCATTCCGCTTGCCGGAATTCCAGCCCGGAAGAACTCTCCCGTCGTGAACTGGTTGCTAGCGTAGGCGATCGCGTTCGGCGCGGCCCCGACGAGAAGCAGGAACGGCATCCCGGCGGCGACCAGCGACGCGAAGAGTATCACCTCGGGAGCAACCCCCACATACGGAGCGATGACGAGAGCTACCGGGACCGTGATGGCGATGGCGGCGACGTTCATGATCAAGTTGGTCATTAGGAGAACAAATGTCGCCACGCCGAGCACGAAGAACAGCCAGTGGGTGTCATGAAGGAGGCCGAGCCATTTGACCGCCAGCCACTCCGCCGCTCCGGTCTGCCACAGGCAGAAGCCGATGCTCATGGCGCCGCCGAATAGCAAGACGATGTTCCACGACGTGTTCTCCAGATCTTCCAGCGACACCACGCGGAAGAGAAAGAACAGTACGGTGGCGACCAGGATGATCGCGCTCTTGTCAAGAGGTTCGAGCGCGGGGACGAACTGGCGAAGGCTCAACACCACGATCGTCGCCAACACGATCACCACGGCCAGGATTTCCTTGCGGGTGATGGGGCCGAGCCGCTCGTACAGGCGCTGCACGCGCTCCCGCAGTCCGGGGATGGTCTTCTGCTCCGGCGGATAGTAGAGCATGAAATAGACCCAGAGCAGGGCCGTCATCACCACGCCGACCGGGAACATGTAGTAGCTGAGCTCGAAGAAGCTGACCGAGCGGCCGGAGATGTCCCGGAAGAAGCCGATCGCCACGGCGCCGCGGGCCGCGCCCAGCAGCGTGATGATGCTGCCCGCGCCGGCCACGAAGGCCATCCCCATGAACAGGCCTTTGCCGAATCGCGTCGGCTCGCTCTCCTCGGTGTACAGGGCGTAGATGGCTAGGAAGAGCGGGAAGACCGTGGCGGCCACAGCGGTGTGCGCCATGATGAGCGTCAGCGACGCCGTCATGACGTAGCACCCGAGGTAGATCATGCTGGTCCGCTCTCCCACCAGCGACAGCATCTTGTAGGCGATGCGACGCGTGAGGCCGGTCTTGGTGAAGACCATCCCGAAGACCAGCGAGCCGAAGATGAACCAGACCGCCGGGTCCATGAAGTCCGTGAAGGCCACGCGCGCGGGGCGAATCAACAAGAGCGCCTGGATGACGCCGATGGCGATGCTGGTCACTCCGATGGGGATAACCTCGGTGACCCACCAGGTCGCCGCTAGGAAGAACAGCGCCAGCGCCGCTTTCCCTTCACGCGTGAGGTGGAAGGCCTGACCTTGCGGATCGATCGCCGGGTCGGGCGTGGGAGCGAAATACACAAGGGTGAACAGAGCTAGCCCGAGCATGATGAAGGCGATCCTTCTCAGGTCGGCTTTCTGGACATCCCTGGTTCTCTTGGGGCCAACGATCTCGATGCCCGCAGGACCGGTCCTGAGACCGGCGCTGGCTGCGGGGGTTACGTTTTTTTCTAACCCGCCATCGTTCATGCAGGAGAACTTTCCAAGCGACCTCGCAGATGAGGCCGCGACTAATCCAGCAGTTGGGCCAGGTAGTGAAACACGTCGACCGACCTTACGACTCCCACGAGTTGTCCTTCCTGGAGCACCGGAATCAGATTCACATCGAGAAAGACCATCTCCTGGATCGCCTTCATGACGTGATCTTCGGCGTCGAGAATCGCCTCGATCGGACGCATCACGTCGCTCATTGGGATCGATGGCGATGTCGAACAGTTTCCGTCTGTACTCCAAAGGCTGGCTCAGCAGGTACTTCGGCTCCAACCCTCGCATGATGTCTCGACGGCGAACGGTCCCGACCATGACGTTGATCTCGTCGAACACCAGCAGAACGCGAGGTAGAGACTTGCGAAGATCGACTTCCAGCTGTGCCTCTTCTATCTTCCGGATCGCTTCTCCAAGAGTGGCGTTGTCTCGCACGGAGGGGTATTGGCCCACGGGAATCATGACGTCCCTGACCCGCTTGATGGCTTCCATGCCTTACCACCCCTTCTTGCGCATGATATCCGACAGCTTGTCGTCGATACGTTTCTCGGCCAGCGACGATCTTCTCGTTGCCGCCTCCTCGATCTTCGCCACGAGCGTTGCGATCTCCACGGGTTTCTCCAGCAAGTCCAGGGCCCCCAGCTTCATCGCCTCGACGGCCTGACCGAGGGTCGCGCGGCCTGTCAGCAAGATGACCTGGAGATCCGGGTTGATTTGGAGAAGACCCCTCAGAGTCTGGATCCCGTCCATGCCGGGCATCGCCATATCGAGGAGAATCGCATCGAACGGCCGCTTTCCCGCCTTTTCCAGCGCCACCTCGCCGTTCTCCGCCGTGTCCACTGTCAGACCGCGCGCTTCCAGTCTCTCAGCCAGGACCTCTACGAAGTCGACTTCGTCGTCCACGAGCAGGACGCAACTCTCGCTCATGATCCTTCTTCCTCCCGGTCAGCGGCCGAGAGCAGGACCTTCACGAGATCGTCGATTTTCACCGGCTTCATGAGATAGTCGTAGGCCCCGAGCTCTTTCCCTTTGCGGGCGTCCTCCTCAGAACTCCAACCGGTCAGTAGGATCACCTGCAGGCCTGGCCGCAGCTCCTTGATCTTCTTGGTGAGCTCCAGCCCGCCGATGCCGGGCATCTTCACATCCAGGAGTACCACGTTGCACGGCTGGTCCTCGAGATACGCGAGCGCCTCTGCGCCCGTGGTCACCCCTGTGGCCTGGAATCCCCGCAGGTTCAGACGCTGCTCGAGTGCACTGACCAGCTCGTCTTCGTCATCCACGATGAGAACGCGTAAGGGTTCCATGTCCCGCTCCTAGGCGTGCGCTTGACGTATCGGCAGCGTGACTGTGAAACAGGTGCCTTCGCCGACCTTGCTCTTCACGCTGATCTGCCCACCCAGCTTCTGCACGATTCCGTAGGTAATGGAAAGGCCCAGCCCCGTTCCCGCTCCCTTCTTCGTTGTGAAGAATGGATCGAAAATGTGGTCCAGTTGGTCCTCAGGGATGCCGATGCCATCGTCGGCAATGGTCACCGCCACCGCATCTTGTCCGACCCTATCGATTCCTATCTCGATCTGCCCGCCGTCATCAACCGCGGCGAAGGCGTTGTTGATGATGTTCAGGAACACCTGCTGCAACTGCCCTCTGTCACTGACGATGGGAGGCGGCTCCCCAGCGTAGGTGAACTCGACCCCTATCTCTCGGTAGCTAGCTTCCTTCTCCAAGAACTCCAGGACCTCTCTCAGGAGCATGTTGAGATCGATGTTCTCCGACTGCACTTCCATGTGCTTGGCGAAGCCCAGTAGACGGTGGGTTATCCGTCCACAGCGCTCGGCCGATTTGAGCACTGAATTGATCAGGGGAATCAGCTTCTCTTCCGAGGGTAGCTCGTTGGACAGCGTGAGCAGGTCCTTTATCAGTCCCGCCCTCTGAGTGATGATCGAGAGCGGGTTGTTGATCTCGTGGGCCACACCCGCACCTAAGCGGCCTATAGCGGCCATCTTGTTGGTATACTCCATCTTGTGATACAGCGCCGCGCGCTTTGCGTCCGCGTCGCGAACCCTATTCACCACATAGAACGAGCCCCAGATAACTACGGCCAAGATCAGCAACGCGCTGATGGCCGGGAACAGCAACAGGTCGCGGCGCACCGGCAGCCAGCCTGCGTGCAGGGCGACCTGGGGGCTCAAGACCACCAGCGTGAACGGCGAGCGCTCGATCTGCGCGTAGCTGACGATCACTGGCTCTCCACTCTCGTCCTCTACTTCGAGCAGTTCAGCCTCCCTGCTGTCCGGAAGTGATGGCAGGGGCGTGTCTTCCAACACGTCGCCGTACAGTCGCGAAGAGCTTTGCAGAATGCCCTCTTGGTTGATGAAGAACGCGTCGCTGAACGGCAGCACTCCCAACGAGTGGCATCGGCGACAAACCGGATCCCGCTCTGGACGGCGAGCCGATCGGGCCCGCACCAGCCAGTGGAACGCATCGGTATCGATCGTGGCGCGCAGCACGTAAGGCGGTCGCTCTGGGGCATCGTGCAAGATCGCGACAATCATGTGAGGGAGGTTCCGGTACCCGAGGAAGACGTCGCTCACGTAGACACCACGGCCAGTGACCTCTCGGAACCACGGCTGATCCCTGTAGCTGACGCCGTGATTCTCTTGGGGACCGACATAGGCGAATTGGTGCCCCTCCTCGTCAATCAGTGCCAGGTCGACCACTCCGCCGAAGGTCTGGTTGAGATTGGCGAGCAACGAGGCCAATCTGCCCACGTCACGAAGTTCCTCGACCGAGTTCTCCCGGGTCACGACGGCGAGAGCCGATAACCGCTCGGACAGGTACGATTCTACCGACGCCTTCCCGGCCTCGGCGAACCTCAGCATTGGCCGAGTCAGTTCAGCGTGAAAAGCTTCTTCGTATTGCCGATAGGTAATACCCGACATGATTAAAAGCGGGACAACGGCAACGGCGGAAACCGACGCCACCATGACGACAACCATCCTTCCATAGCGTCGCCGCGAGATCAGTCGATCCTGGTCTTTCTTCCAGTCGCTCTTTTGTTTCACCTGATCAATCATGATCGATACGCGCTCAGTCGAGTCTGCCCTCAGTCCTAATCGGCACCTTCCCCATCGGACCGACCCGCTCTTCTGACTATCTCCATCAGGTCATTGATATTGACCGGCTTGCGCAGGTAGTCGAACGCTCCCAATCGGCGCGCTTCCGCTTCGTCTTTGTCCGACCCGTGACCAGTCATTATGATCACCTGCAGCTGGGGATACATCCTCCTGACCCTCCGCAGTACCTCCATCCCATTGATGCCGGGCATGCGGAGGTCGAGAACCATAACGTCAGGAACCTCGTCCCGTAGCATCTCCAGCGCCTGCTCCCCGTCTAGCGCCACGTCGCTGCCGACTTCGCGCATCTCCATCCTCTCGGCCATGGTCCGCACGAAGTCCTCCTCGTCATCGACGAACAGGACCCTGAGCGTGCGAGCCCCGGTGTCGGTCTCGCTGCCCGTGGCCTCGAGAGCGGCCTCCTCCTGCCGGGAAGAGGGCTCTTTCATCGTCTCACGCGCGAGTTCCGGCACGCCCGCCTCGGCGAATGCTGCCGCGGCCATGCTCTTGTCGAATTCTTCCTGCGAGTCCTTGAGAAACTCGACCGTGGCCTTTAGGCTCTTGGCCCACGCGGCCCTGACCGTACTCAAGAGGTGGCTCGTATCCGCCGGCTTCTGCAGGTACTCGAAGGCTCCCAACCTACGGGCCTCCTTTTCCTCTTTGTCCGAGCCGTGTCCGGTCAGGATGATGACTTCTATCTGCGGGTGCTTCTTCTTGACCTTCTCCAACACCTCCATCCCGTCGATGCCCGGCATGCGGAGGTCGAGTACCATCACGTCGGGAGGCTCATCCTCGAGCATCGCGAGCGCCTCCTCGCCGCTCAGAGCCACGCGACTGCCGACGTCGCGCATCTCCATTCTCTCGGCCAACGTCTTCACATAAGCTTCTTCGTCATCGACGAGTAGCACCTTGATCTTGCTCATCACAGTTTCTCCGCTACCAGCCCTGGCTCACCTCGAGAGGACGAGCCGGAAGCCCTGCCCTCCATCAGCCGTCTCGACGGCAGCGCCCAGGTTGTCAAGAATTTCCGCGAGTCGATTCCACGATGCGGTCTCGGTTGGAGTGAGCGATACAGCTTCACCCGCGACTGCGCCATTGAACTCGAGCGACGGTTGTCCGTTTTGCCAACACGCGTGGACGGTAACCGTGGCCCTCTCGGGCAGCTGCTCCAGGCAGCACTCGACGGCGGCACATATCGCCATCTGCAGACGAAGGTGGCTGAGCACTACGCCCAGGTCCTCGTCTCCGGGATGCGGTTCTACGAATTGCCTCTTCTGATTGGCCCTCCGCTGGCACAGAAACGATACCTGCTGAACCGCCTGGTTGAGGTCGACTTCCTCCTCGGCATGATCCAAGCTGTGGGCGAATCCGTTGAGACTGGTGATGAGATCCGCCCCGCGCTTGACCTGATCTCGGATGCGACTGACCGCACGCATCAGTCTGTCGGCATTTGGCGATCCGTGCTGCCCGGATGCTTCGACGATGTCTTCGATCAGGCCTGCAGATTCTTTGACGATGGCAAGTACGTTGCGGAGCTCATGCGTCGCGCTGGCTGTGATCTTACCGATGAACGCAGCTTCCCTTTCGTCAGGCATGCTTATGATCCCTGTTCCACGTTTGTCCGTTGGTGCGCGTTCCCTTACGCGAAGCGCTTCGTGGATGGAGCTTCGTACGAGGGATGCGACCAACGCAAGATATCATCATGGTCAACAATTCTTCAACCGTGACGCAATTCACGGTTACCGCTTGACACCGCTCGCTGTGGGGCTAGACTGCCATCAGGCGCTTCAGAAGGGAGTGAATCGTGCCGATAATCACGATTTCGCGTGGTACCTTGAGCGGAGGCCGCAGTACGGCGGAATGCCTCTCCCGCGCGCTCGGCTATCCCTGTGTCGGACGCGAGATCCTCCAGGAAGCGGCAAGAACGGTTGGGGTGCCCGTGGAGGATCTGAGCGGGAAACTCGAAGCCGCACCCTCTCTGTTTCATCGA
>JBDHHL010000360.1:0-4960 GCA_039589375.1 Gemmatimonadota bacterium
TGTGGTGCCATTGCTTGTCGGAATAATAACGTCGTGAAATCTCTGATAGGTGTTCTGATCAAGAGATAGCCACATACTGAATGTGGCCTTCTTCTCGCCGAACCAGCCCTTGAGTGATCTCATTTGGTTCACGCACGGCGGATGGACGTTCGGTGGCTTGTGGCGACCTGCCGGACGGAACACCTTGATGGATCGAAGCCGACCGAGGCCGCCTAACGCCTCGGCCCTTCACCCCCGCCCCACCGCTGCTGGTGGAGCGGGCTGAGAGGCCCTGTAGGAGGCCAGAAGGCTACCACGCATTGGTTCCGAGAATGCGACTTATCGGACCCAGCAAGAATCGCGCCTGAATTCCCTATCTCCACTATGCCTCCGCCTCCGATGCATCCTCAGGGGCCGGGCAAGTCTGAATTCCAGCACCAAGCCGCGATCAGCCAGGTGTTATCAGGTTGCCTACGAAGTACTCCCAGGACCTTTCCAATGCCCTCGACCGCTGGAGCAGCACCGCCGACGGTGAACGTTTCGGTGTAGTTCCCTCGACCATACGCGACATCCCCTTGGCCACCAATGTCTGTGAATTCGAAAGTGTGCTCCGTCATCACGAGACCTGTAGACTCAATCCATTCTTGTATTACGGATCGTCCTTCAATTGCAGGGCCATTTGGGGGCATGAAGACCGCATCCTCTGTCAACAGTGCGGCGAGTGCGGCCCAGTCGCTCGCGAGAGCAGCCTCGTCTAACGCCGCTCCCAGGGATTCAATGGCGGCAATGTCCTCGCCCGTGAACAGTCGCATGAAGCATCTCCCCCTCTCTCACCCACCACTGGCGGGCAGTCTACGCCGATCTGGGGCGGGAGTGGGAGGAAGATCCCTTTGCTGGCAGGCACTTCGGTGAGTGCGGGGTTTCTTGGCCTCCCAGCCAAATAGCTGTTTCTAAAAGAGTTCCCGCCTGCGAGTCGCTGGGGTTTACACTGAGCGGGAGCAGATCACCCTGGAGGAGCGTCCATGCGTCGGTTCGCTTCTCCTCATTCCGCCAGGTCGTCGGGCCTGGCACACCTGCGACCCAAACAGCCGACCGTCTATTCGATAGCCGTCGGGTAGGAGGCTAAAGCGTGGGTGCTCCCGTGGTTTTCGGCTGGGCGGATTCCGTACTGAGCCCGCTGTTGACGGCGGCTAAGCAGCGGTCTGCGCGCGTTGACCTTGGCGCGGCTTCCGCGCTCCTTGAATCGGATTCCACTACCTGCGGCGAAGCGAAGGAAGGTACGCTGGAACTCAAGCGGATCATTCGCTACTTGGGCGCGACCCTTTTACTCTCGCTCGGGGGCTGCGTGGCGCCGCTGCCCAAGCCGGTCGCCGATTGGGATCTCTGGAATCCAGTCTACGTTCCGTATGGCCCAGACGGCGGCTACCGCGAGCACGCGCTCTCCGCGGACGTCTACGAGGTACGCTTCGAGATACCGCGCCACTTCGAGCCGCGCGAACTCGATTACCCCGACCTTTCCACGATGGAGCTTACGTTGCTTCGCAGCGCTGAGGTGACGCAGGCGCAAGGTGGGCGATTCTTCTGTATCGCGTCGGTTCAGAAATTTCACAGCTACGATTTTCCCTTCATCGCGCGTACCTATGTTTCGTACACGATCCAAACTTTCGCGGAACATCCCGGGGACAGAGTTGCGAAACATCCCGGAGAAAGGGACGTCGAAGGCACGACTGTTCCCGCACTGCATGATTGCTACGACTCGGCTGTGACGCGGCGACGACTGCGAGCCAAGTATGACATCTCGGGCCCCGGGGTCGGTTCGCCATGAACAGTTGCCGAAGGGAAAGGCCAATGAGGAAGATTCTCGCGAGCGTCACCATATGGCTCGTGGGCTGCGCGAGTACGCCCACCATGCCACCGGGAAGCTACGCAGAGCTGCCGCTGGCAGAGAACGCTCTGCTGGTGAGATATGCGGGTGAGGTTCCGAGCTGTCGGGACCATGCATTGCTGCGCGCGGCGGAGATCACCGCAGCGCGCGGTTATCGATACTTCACGGTCTCGGTGCCTCCCACCATGGTTTCGACGATCTGTGAGGTCCATGTGCGCATGTTCAAAGAGAGATCGGAGTGCCCGAATGTCGTTTTCTACGACGTTGACATTACCCAGCGCTCATTGCGGGAAGAACTCGCGCGCTGATTTGGCCCGCCGGAGCGCTATCGTACTCGCTGCGGCTCTGCTCGCGAACTGCGGGACGGGTTTTGGACACCACACGCTGGACAGGCACACATTCGAGGTGTCGTACGGTGGGGAACAGGATTTGTGCGCGCTGCTCTACTCTGCTGAGCTAACTCTGGCGGCGGGTTACAGCTACTTCTACGCGACGGATGCCGTCGAGCCCGTGGACACCCTGACATACACCCCTGGGCCCGATTTCTACATGGGCTCCGAGGGCCCGGTCAGCTGCGTGGGCATGCCGGGATGTGGCGGAGCCCCGACGTTGTCCACGTCCTGGTCCCGCTACAAGATCCATCTTCTTGAGGAAGAACAGAGCCCGGGCGAGGAGATCATGCTCGCTCGCCGTCACGGGCTCCGCTACGAAGAGCTTTTCGTGTACGACGCGGCCTTCGTTCAGCAGGCGCTGCGAGGGGACGACAGCATCGAGTGCTCGGCCGAGACCCACAGTCCGTACTAGGGAGCCGCTCAGTGCACCGTCCTACTAGGTCTCCTCAGCGTACCGCCTGCGCGGCGTGCCGCTGGTTCCGTAGGCTGCTGAAGAACGGGGCTGCGCTCTATCGACCGGCTACGGCGTCGGCGCGTTCTGCTCGCTAGGGAAGACCAACTCCCCGCGCCGCTCCATCTCCCGCACCCGCTCTAGCTGGGTGGCCATGTCGGCTTCGATCTCGGCGATCATCGCCTGGAACTCGGGCTCGTCGTGCAGTGATTCCAGAGCCGAATCGTGCTCGAGGAAGTACCGCCAAGGAACGCGCCAGCCCTCGTCGATGGCTTGTCGAAGGGCCGACAGCGCTTTCTGCTTGTCACCTCGCAGTGCGTAGATCCGCACGTCGGCGATTCCAGAGCCATACGAACCCAGCCGCGGAAGGGTCTGGATATGCTGGAAGCTACGATTCAGCAGTAGATCCGCGTGCTCCTGCTCGCCGGTCTTGGACAGGACCAGCGCGAGGTCGATTGCTGCCCTCCAATTACTGCCGTCGACCGTCGGCTCGCCCTCGGTCAGCAATTCGGGAT
Source organism: Gemmatimonadota bacterium (assembly GCA_039589375.1). Taxonomy (GTDB): domain Bacteria; phylum Gemmatimonadota; class Gemmatimonadetes; order Palauibacterales; family KS3-K002; genus JASFMO01. The sequence continues at coordinate 3,223 of JBDHHL010000360.1, forward strand.
GACTCTTTTCATACAGGGCGCGGGCTTCGGAGTACCGGCCGGCTCTGAGTTCATGGTCTCGTAGAAGAAGCGGCACGGAGCGCGGGTCTAATGCAACAGCTCTGCGTGCATAGGCCAGGGCGGCGGCTTCATCACCCCGGTATAGATGAAGGGTGTGCATGGCAAGCATGGCAGTATTGGACCAGAAGCCTTCCGCACCCAGTTCGAGGGATCGTTCGATCCAGGACTCGGCTCTATCGAAATCACCGAGGTCCAATAAATGCAAACCAAGGAAAGCAAGTTTGCGGGGAGTGCCAGGATCGAGGGAGATGCCCTTCGCACACCAAATCACGGCTTCATCGAGTCTGCCTGAAACGAACGCATGATAATAGCCAATATAGATATAGGCCGACGCATAGCCTGGATCGACCTCGAGCGCTCGCTGATACCGGGCCAAGGCTTCGTCAAATCGGCCCAGGGATTCGAGGTCCCCTCCGAGCTCTGTGATTATGGAAGCCGACAAGGGATCTAACTCGGCTGCTTTCCTGTGCAGTGCCAGTGCCTCCTCATATCGACCCAGGAATTCACTCAGTAGGTGACCATACCAGTAGTACGCCGTTGCGTAGTTGGGCTTTAGCTCCAGGGCGTGTCGGAACATTGCCTCAGCGCCCTCGAGGTCCCCCTTTTCATTCTTGATTCCCGCGAGCGTGTTGTAGGCTTCCCCCAACCGATCATCCAACGCGAGTGCCTTGTCCGCCGCGGCTTGCGCTTCTGCAAGTCCCTCTTCTGACGCTAAGACACCATAGTAGACTTGCAAGACGTAACTGTCTGCGAGGCCGACATAGGCCAGCGCAAATCCCGGGTCCAGCTTGATGGACTGCTGGAAATAATCGACCGCTTCCACCAAGGCCGCGGTGGTTTCTCTGGCCAAGCGTTGCCTACCGAGCAGATACGCTTCGTACGCGGCCAGGTTCTCGGTGGGTACGGATGCAATCCGCTCTTGCTCTTCCGGTGACAGCGCAGCTCGCAACGCCTCCGCAACGGCCGTGGCGATCTCGCTCTGGATGGCGAAGATGTTGGCAGCCGTCAATTCGCGGTCATAAGTCTCTGTCCAGAGGTGAGTATCGCTTCTCGCCTCGATTAGCTGAGTGGTGATTCGCACCTGATCTCCAGCAAGGCGCACACTTCCTTCCAGGACGTTGGCAACGCCGAGGGCGGCGGCGATCTCAGGCAGGGGCGGCCTGTTTCTTCCGCTATAGCCCATGACCGAGGTGCGCGAAATCACCTTGAGGTCTCGGATCTTCGAGATTTGGGCCAGGACTTCATCGTGGATGCCGTCTGCGAAGTAGGCGTCTTTGGGATCGGGGCTGATGTTGGCGAACGGCAGTACGGCGATCGATTTTTCCCGCTCGACGAGTTCTGCTCCTGGAGCCTGTTCAGCGGCTACTTCTGCCTGCTCCGGTTCGGATTCCAGGACGTAGTTGTCCACGACAACGAAGATCAGAGCTATTGCCAACAGCCCGATGATCGCGAAATCGAGCTTCCGACCTGTCAGTCGGCGGATGGGCTCGGCGGGATCGACTTCATGTTCACGCTTGATCCCTTCTGGCGTCAGCTCGAACGCCCAGGCGAAGATCAGGGCCAGCGGGAATCCAGCAAGGATGGCGATGATCAGGAAGGTAAGAGTCCAGTCCGGCAGATGTAGGCCGGGGAAGATGACAGACGCCACTTCGATGAGCAGCCAGGCCACGATCGCGTA
>JBDHHL010000361.1:0-4952 GCA_039589375.1 Gemmatimonadota bacterium
GGGCGGCTACCTGCAGCGTTACCGTCTGGCTGTGGGCGATATGGGCCCCAGCTGGACGCTGGTCCTCCGCCTCGATGGTCGGCGGGTCACGCTTCGCCACCAGGAGGACTTCTGGGGCGTGCCTTGGGCGGCTGGGACAGTTGAAGGCAGAGTCCGCTTCGTCGGCGATCGGCCGGCGGAGGCGCCGGTCGAGGGGAACGAGACGCTCTGGGTCGCTCGCCTCAGTCCCACGACAACCCCGCGCGAGTGGCTGGCGGTCGCGACGCGAGCGGGTGCGGTGGGCCTCGTCCTCGTGGTCGCGGGCGAGGCCGGGCCACACGTGCGGGACTGGCTGGAGGAGGGGCAGAGCGCCTACGAGCTTGGCGACGTAGAGCCGAGCCTTCCGGCCGTTCTGGTATCTCAAGAGCCTCTGATGAGCGCCATCGAGCGGCTGGGTGTTGAGGTCCAGTCGCCCGTGGCATGGACAGAGCTTGATCGCAGCGGCGTACGCATTCAACTGTCGGCCGATCTGCGCGTCGAGACGCTCACGGCGCCCAACGTGATGGGCATTCTTCCTGGATCCGACGAAAGGCTTCGGAGCGAGTTCGTGCTCATCAGCGCTCACATGGACGGACTCGGAGTTGGCCCTGCCGTCGGCGGCGACTCTATCTACAACGGAGCGGATGACAACGCGTCGGGGACGGCAGCGGTTCTAGAAGTCGCCGAAGCCATGGCGGGATTGAGGAATCGCCCAAAGCGTTCGGTCGCATTCCTAGCTGTGAGCGGTGAGGAGAAAGGACTGCTGGGTTCCGCGTGGTTTGTCGAGAACGCTCCGATCCCGCTCGAGCGGATCGTCGCGAACGTCAACATAGACATGATCGGGCGTAACTGGGAGGACACGATCTCCGTGATCGGAGGGCGGTTCTCGACTATGGGTACATTGGTCGACAGCGTGGCGGCGGCTAACCCGGAACTGGGTATTGTGGTCGTAGGGGACCGCTGGCCGGAGGAGGGCTTCTTCTTTCGCTCGGACCACTTCAACTTCGCCCGTAAGGGGATTCCGGCAGTCTTCTTCTTCAACGGCGTGCATGAAGATTACCATCGCCCGTCCGATGAAGTCGCCAAGATCGGGTTCGCCAAGGCGGCCCGGATCAGCCGCCTCGTGTTCGAAGTGGCATTGACCCTCGCCGACGCGGAGACTCCGCCTCGTTGGCACCCCGATGCTCGAGCCAGGATAGTCGAGGGTTCGCGTTGATTCGATTTGGGCCAGCTGGCTGGAGTTACTCCGACTGGGCCGGGGTGGTGTACCCGCAGCCACGGCCGAAGGGCTTCGATCCCCTCTCCTACCTGGCGCGCTTCTTCGACACACTGGAGGTCAATTCCACGTTCTACCGACCGCCGCGGGCTGACGTCGCACAGAGATGGGCGCGGCGCGTGTCGGAGAACTCGGATTTCAGGTTCACCGCCAAACTCTGGCAGCGATTCACGCACCAAAGGGAATCCACGTGGACGGCGGGAGAGGCCGATATGGTACATGCGGGCTTGGATCCGCTTGCGGAGCGGGGCCGTCTGGGTGCCGTTCTGGTACAGTTCCCGTGGTCATTCAAGGCCAGCGACCCATCGATCGAGTGGTTATCCGATGTCGTTTCCGCTTTCAAGGAATACCCGCTGGTAGTGGAGGTCCGGCACGCCTCTTGGAACCGGCCGGAGTTCTACCGATGGCTCGGTGAACGCGGAATAGGGTTCGTGAACATCGACCAACCTCTCTTCAGCCGCTCGATCGAGCCGTCCGCGAAAGCCAGTGGGCCGGTGGGCTACGTCAGGCTCCACGGCCGAAACTACGAAGATTGGTTCCGCGAAGATGCCGGCCGGGACGCGCGCTATGACTACCTCTACGACCGCTCTGAACTCGAGTCGTGGGTGGAGCGGATTCGCGAACTTGCCCGGGGCGGCCTGGCGGAGGACGTGTACGTCGTCACAAACAACCATTACCGAGGTCAGGCGGTGGCCAACGCGGTCATGCTCGCCTCGATGATCCGCGGGCGCCCACAGCGGGCGCCGGAATCACTGCTGGCGGCTTTCCCCCAGCCGCTGAAGGGGCTGGCCGAAGCGGATCCGGGACCCCAGGGTCTGCTACTGTAAATTGCCCGTCCTCCCACCTGCCGATCCGCTCTTCTATATTTAAACACCAAGAGTCCTCTAGACCGAGGCCGGACTGGCGCCCTAAGAGAGGCTGAGTGGGTGGAAACGGGGCAAATTCGCAACTTCTGCATCATCGCGCACATAGACCACGGCAAGTCGACGCTCGCCGACCGGATGCTCGAGCTGACCGGTGCTGTCGATCCGCGCCGCATGAAAGACCAGGTCCTCGATTCGATGGACCTGGAACGGGAGCGGGGCATCACTATCAAAGCCCACGCCATTCGCCTCGACTACCGGGCGTCGGATGAGCGCGAGTACGAGCTGAACCTCATCGACACGCCGGGCCACGTCGATTTCACCTACGAGGTCAGCCGCAGCCTCGCCGCATGCGAGGGCGCTCTCCTGGTCGTCGACGCCAGCCAGGGTATCGAGGCACAGACACTGTCCAACCTGCTTCTGGCCCTGGAGGCAGGACTGACGGTGGTCCCTGTGATCAACAAGATCGACCTGCCGGCGGCGGAGCCGGCGAGACGGCGCGCCGAACTGGCCGATCTGCTGGGTTGCGGTGAAGAAGATGTTCTGTTGGTGAGCGCCAAGAACGGCACCGGCGTGGAGGAGACACTCGAGGCTGTGGTGGAACGCGTTCCGTCTCCCAGCGGCGACTCGGAGGGGCCGCTACGTGCTCTGATCTTCGATTCCCAGCACGACAACTTCCAGGGCGCCGTGCCGCTCATCCGCGTTGTAGACGGCCGCGTGCGACGCGGTACCAAGATCGCCTTCGGCTCTAACGGATCTGTCTACGAGGTGCGCGAGGTGGGTTACCTGCGGCTCGGGGCGGTTGCGACGGAGGAGCTCGGAGCCGGCGAGGTGGGGTACCTCACGGCGCAAATCAAGTCGATCGCCGACACCAAGGTAGGCGATACGGTGCTCGAGGCGGGTCGGCGGGCCGCTGAGCTATTGCCCGGCTACCGGGAAGTGAAGCCGATGGTCTTCGCCGGTCTCTATCCCGGCGACTCCGACCAGTACGAGCGTCTGAGGGGCGCGCTGGAAAAGCTGAAGCTGAACGACGCGTCGATCCAATATGAGTTCGAGACGAGCGAGGCCCTCGGATTCGGGTTCCGTTGCGGCTTTCTCGGGCTCCTCCACATGGAGATCGTGAGGGAGCGGCTGGAGCGCGAGTTCGACCTCGACCTCGTCAGCACGGTACCCAATGTCGAGTATCGCGTATACCTGAAGGACGGCTCGTGGCTGGAGGTCGAGAATCCGGCGCGCATGCCCTCGGCTGCGGAGATCGCCCATATCGAGGAGCCGTACGTAAGGGTGCGGATCGTATGCCCCTCGGACTACATCGGTGCCGTTCAGAAGCTGTGTCACGAACGGCGGGGTGAATACGGCCACATCCACTACATCGACAGCCAACGCGTAGAGGTCATGTACGAACTTCCGCTTGCCGAGATGGTCCTCGACTTCTATGAGAAACTCAAGTCGCTGACGCGCGGAACCGGAAGCCTCGACTACGACCTTGCCGGCCGTCGCTCTGGCGACCTGGCGCGCCTCGATATCCTGCTGAACGGCGAGTCGGTGGACGCGCTCAGCATGATCGTCCATCGCGACAAGGCTTACTTCTACGGCCGGGCGCTCGTCGAAAAGCTGCGGGAGCTGATACCCAGACAGCTTTTTGCGGTGGCGATCCAGGCCGCGGTCGGCAATCGCGTCATATCGCGAGAGACAGTCCGCCCGTTGCGCAAGGACGTGACCGCAAAATGTTACGGGGGCGACGTCACGCGGAAACGCAAGTTGCTCGAGAAGCAGAAAGAGGGAAAGAGGAGGATGAAGCGAGTGGGGCGCGTGGAGGTGCCCCGAGAGGCGTTTCTTGCCATCTTAGAGGTCAGCTAAGCGGGGGCTCTGGCTGCCGAGCCGCCAGGCCCGGGCCGGGCTCGGGAGGCCCTCGGGTCAGTTAGCGCTTCAGACCGATCGGTACCAACAAGGACACGGTCGAGATCGACCGTCAGCAACCGCTAGAGGGACTGGGGGCATCGAGTGATATCCGACGCGAGAAAGGCTTCTTGGGTCATCGGAGTCGACATCGGGGGCACGAACCTCAATGTCGGGGTCGTTCCCGTTGAGGGAGACCAACCGATCGCTTTTCGCACACAGTCGACGGAGGCTCAGCGGGGCGCGAAGTTTGTTGTAGATCGAGTGGTTCGAATGATCAAGGAAGCGATCAGGGAAGTGATGGACCAAGAGGAGGCGGGGCGAGAGGCCTTCGCCGGCGTTGGCATCGGCTCGCCGGGTCCCCTGGATAGGGAGACCGGCACGGTGATCAGCACGCCGAACCTTGGCTGGCGCAACTTCCCGCTGCGCGATTTGGTCCAGAACGCGGTGGGTTTGCCGGCGACACTCGATAACGACGCGAACGCGGCCACGTACGGCGAGTGGTGGTTGGGGGCCGGCCGGAACGTGGACACGCTAGTGGGCGTCACTCTCGGAACGGGCATCGGCGGCGGTATGGTCCTGAACGGCGAGCTTTATCACGGCACTTCGGACGCCGCGGCGGAGATCGGTCACATGACCATCGACTCGACCGGCCGAAAGTGCAAGTGTGGCAACTATGGTTGTCTGGAGGCCTACGCCTCCGGCCCGGCGATCGCAGCGAGAGCGATGGAGGGCCTCGAGTCGGGTGCCATGTCGATCCTACCGGAACTGGCGGGCGACACCCAGAACATCACGTCCGAAACGGTATTCGAGGGCGTCGTTCAAGGCGATGCGTATGCGACGGAAGTCATAAACGACACGGCGAAGTTTCTCGGAGTCGGTCTGGCAAACATCAT
>JBDHHL010000362.1:0-4932 GCA_039589375.1 Gemmatimonadota bacterium
ATATTGGCCAGCGTGTTTCCGACCCGGTCGGCCACTTCCGTCAGCGTCAACTTCCGTTCCACCAACAATCGGTCGATATGAACGATGATCCCCATGGAAGCCATCCTAGACCGTAAGCTCTTGCTCTTCTCGTAGCTCGGCGCCCTGCCGGAACACCTCGGCGATCACCAGAACAACCAACCCAACCAGAATCACCCCCAGGTTCGGTCGAGGAACCACATTCAACGTCAGGCCCTCGAACGTGAAATTGCTCCTCAAGAATGCCGACTGCGCCAGTAGCAGGAAGAACCTGGCTATCTCCATGGCAATCACGACCACGCCGATGACACGGATCCTCGCGGCATTCGCCCGTACGAAGGGTTGTCCGTCCACCAGTTTCCGGAAGACCAGTCGGAGCTGATGGATGATTGCCAAGGCCGCACCCAGCCAGACGACGACCAGGCCGAAGTACGCTATCAGCAAAGAACCGTTGGTGCTCCCAAATACCAGCTTGCCGGTGGCCTTGCGGATGCTGGGATGCTCTACACCGAGCGTCTCGGACACGATACCGTAGGCCGCAGGATCGAGCTCGAACTGAACCATCAGATCCAGCCGCCCTGCCGACCCACCGCCGAGTCCTACGAGCACATCCAATGTGACGAGGACACCCAGGACGATCGTCAAATACCACGCGACATCCAGGGCGCCCTTCACGATCGAGGATACGGACTTTCGTCCCAACGCCTTCATGATCTTCTCCTTGTTCGCCCTTGTCTGTCGGGCTCCAACTAGTATTATCGTACAACAATAATGAGTTATTGTCAATCGATAAGATATTATTGAAAAACAATATGACCTTGTGCGTCTGAAGCAACAGTGACTCAGTCTGAGTCCTTGAACCCAGAAAGGCTGGCGGAGAGGAGATGTGACATGAAGCTGAGGAACCTGCTGTGGTGCTCGGGCTCACATCGAGGGCCGAGGGCCTGAGGCCCATACGGGAGCAGCAGAGGCCGTTTCGGACCGTCGAGAGTTACCCTAGAATCTCGTGGTCGAGGTGGTGAAGAGCGCAGACCGTATCGATTCTCTCCGTAATGCCCGGGGATGACCATGAACGAACAGCCAAGGCTCAGGCACCTGCTCACCGTCTGGAATCCATCCTACGCCGACGACGCCATGGACGAGCATCTGCGTGTGCTGCTCGAGTGGGCACGGCGACACCGAGCCGGCCAGGCGGGGGAGGACGAAGTCCACGTCTGGTGGGCCAAGCTTCGTTCGCCTAACCGCGTCGGACCGCTCGATCACGCTCCCGACGTCATCGCCATTCAGGAACAGGTCCTCTCAGGCGTCGAGACGCATCTTTACCTGACCGACTACCGCTCGCTCCACGTCGCCCAACTGGAGGAAATCACCGACGACGACGTGCCCGGCGAGTATCCCGACGAGCGGGAGAACATGCCCGTCTACTACGTGGGCGCCCAGGCCGATTTCTGGTTCAGGCTCCGGGACATCCGGCGATTGGTCGCCAACGATACGCCGGCGGTGATCGAACAGCTCAAGAAGCTGCGCAACGCCCGCTATCACGACCGGCCGGTGTCGCTGTATGGCGGGATCGTGGACCTGCCGCTCATCGTTTGGGCTGATGAGGAGTTGGACTGGTTCGCCGACACATCAGTCCTGCTCGAGGGCCGGCTGTGGGTCGAGTACGAGGCCGGGTTCCGGGGCGAGACGGAGCGTATGGCTCAGGATCTGCGCGACAACCTGCTGGGCACCGCGGTCTGGTCCCGGCTCGAACCCACGACGCGGAGCTTCCTCGCCAGCGCCGAGGCGGTGTTTCGCGCCCGCCGGAACGACCCACAGTTCGATTTCTCCGGGCCCGCCGTCGAGTATGTGAAGGCGGTAGAGACGGAGCTCAACCACCTGATCTTCCCGTCGCTCAAGCGGGTCTTGAAGGGCCGATCTCCGGCTCAGCGTGAGATTCGCGGGATGGAGGGGCGCCTCGACCTCGGCTCACGCGTGCCTCATCAGTCACTCGGCGCGCTCAGGGTGTTGCTCGAGAAGGAGGAGGTCGTCCGCCGCTACTTGGAACCGGCAATTGGCCACGATGCTCGCTGGTTGCTCCGCGAGTTGCCGGGCCGTCTTGGTCCGCTGGTCGAGCGACGCAATCCAGGCGCGCACTCGGCGGTACTCACGCGAGATGTGGCAGTAGGGATGCGGGAGCAGGTATTGGGGATTGGCCAGGAGGGACTGCTCGTGCGGATAGCCTGGAGCAAGATACGAGCGAGGACCGGCTGATCGGCGGCCGGGCGCGACAGCGCGATTCCCTTCACGGCAGACAGCGGCCTCGGCCAGGGCCGGAGAGGGCACTGGTCGTCCCGCGTAGGCCAAAGGCAAGAATGTCAGAGGGGGGTGTTACGTTCAGTGGGTGGCGCGCCGTAAGAGTGGGGGCGTCAATCTGGGACGCTGGACGAAGGAGTTGAGGAGACTGAACGAAGAGATGAGGGAGTCGCTGGTCAAGGTCTGGGCGTACGCGTACGTGATGGGCGCTCGGCGCATGTTATGCCTGGTCAACGAACGTCTGCGCGAATACGCGGCGGCCCACGCGATCGGCGAGGACATCGATGTGAAGGCAAAGCTCATGGTCGACGCGCTGGTCCTGGAACAGGAGGCGCTGCATTTCGGCGAGTGCATGGTTGCGAGGCTCGAGCAGCGTGACGGCGGGGAGGAGCCGTGGTCGGAAACGGGAGACTAGGAGCATCCGACCGCTGGCTCGCGGAGCCGTGAGCTGGAGTGTCTGAATGAGACTCTAATCCGGGCGCATCGCCTGTACCGGTTGGACGCGGGTCGCACGGGCTGCGGGCACCCAGCTGGCGGCGAGGGCTGCCGCGGCAAGCACGGCGATCACACCGCCGAACGTCGCTGGGTCGGTGGCGGTCACGCCGAACAACAACCCAGACAACACGCGAGTGATGGCAACCGCGCCGGCGAGCCCGAGGCACGTACCGATCAAGACAGTAACGCCCGCCTGGCGCAGCACCATTCGGCGCACGTCGGCCGCGCGCGCTCCGAGAGCCATCCGCACGCCGAATTCCCGGGTCCGTTGAGCGACGGTGTAGGAGAGTACCCCGTAGATGCCCATCGCGGCGAGCAGCACGGCGAGCGCTGCGAACGCGCTGAGCAGCGAACCGGCGAAGCGCCGCTCGGCGATGGAGTTCTCGAAGATCTGTTCCATCGTCGTGAATGAAGCGAGCGCGACGTTGGGATCGAACTCGCGGACAGCTAGTCGCACGGCGCTGGCTACCGTGCCCGGATCTCCGGTAGCGCGCACGGCGACGGCCATGCCGCGCCATGTGTTTTGTCGGTGCGGAACGTAGGCCACGCCGCGGATCTGGTCGTCGGCGCCGTAGTAGCGGACGTTGTCGGCGATGCCGACGACCTCCCGGTACAGGTTCTCGTCGCGCCACGAGCGTACGCGCTTGCCCAGCGCATCTGCCACCGAACCGAACATGTTCTCGGCAAAGGCACGGTTGACGATCATGACCGGGACCGAGCCGTCGTCGTCGGCCTCGGTGAAGTCGCGACCGGCGATCATCGGCAGGCGCATCGTGGCGAAATAGCCTGGCTCGATAACGTCCCACATCCCGCGGACCTCTTCGCCCTCGGGCGGCTCCGGTCGTCCCTCAGGCAGGAAGGCCCGGTGGATCGTGAACCCGCCGCCGCCCAGCGGCAGAGCGGATAGTACGGCCGACGACTCGACGCCGGGCACCGCCTCCAGTCGCTCGCGCAGACGCGCATACGCGTCCACAAGCGGCTGGCCTCCCTCGTAACGCGCCGCCGGCAGCGTCAACTGGAACGTGATCATGTTCTCCACGTCGAAGCCGGGGTCTACATCGTGCAGACTGGCCAGGCTGCGGAGCAACAAGCCTGCCCCGGACAGCAGCACGACCGCCAGCGCCAGTTCAGCGACGACCAACGCCCCCAAGCTGCGGCGGCCCTGCGAACTGGATGTGCTGCCGAAGGCGGCGTCGGCCATCGCGCGAGCGGGGCCGTGCTGCGTGGCCCGCAGCGCTGGCAGCAGACCGAAGGTGATCGCGGAGGCTAGGGAAACGAGCAACGCGAAGCCCAGAACCAGAGCGTTGACCCCGACTTGCTCGATGCGCGGGACATCGGCGGGCGCCATCGAAATCACGAGACGCACGCCGCCCAGCGCGAGTAGCACACCCACCGCGCCACCAGCTAGAGCCAATACCAAGCTCTCCACCAGAAGCTGCCGGACCAGCCGGCCGCGGCCGGCTCCGATGGCCGAACGGACGGCCAGCTCGCGCCTGCGCCTTGTTGCCCGGGCCAGCAGCAGGTTTGCCAGGTTCACGCAGCCGATGAGGAGCACGAAAGCGACCGCGCCCAGCATAACCCACAAGATTGTCCGTATCTCGCTTCCTACGACTCGCTCGCTCAACGTTACGATGTCGGCGGAGATACCTTCGCGAAGCTGCCGGTAGTCATTCTCGATGCGGGCCGCGATGGCTGTCAGCTGTGCGCGGGCCTCGTCCATCGTCTGCCCAGGCCGCAGTCGCGCCATGGCGTTGAACGCGAAGTTGTCTCTGTCCCGCCACGCCTCCAGCGCCCGCGGCGACGGCCGCAGCGGAGCGAACAGCTGCGCCGGCATCACGTCCAGCTCTGCGGGCATGACGCCGATCACGGTGACCGGCTCGCCATCGAGCCGTACGGACCGACCGACCACATCGCGGTCGCCGCCGAAGCGGCTCTGCCACAAACCGTAGGACAGGATTACGGTTGCCGATGCTCCGAGTCCCACCTCGTCCGCTCCTGGCAGCCGGCCCGACGTTGGAGCGACGCCCAGGGTCAAGAAGAATCCCTCGCTGAACTGCAGAACGGGCATGCGCTCGGGGTCGCCGGTGCCGCCAGCCAGGTCGACGGAGCGAATCCGGTAGGCGG
>JBDHHL010000363.1:0-4930 GCA_039589375.1 Gemmatimonadota bacterium
GACGCTGCGTCGGGGCATGGGTGCTGGACATCGAAGCCTGCCAGGCGACCGAGATCGGAGCGCGCGCGACGATGCTGGCAGCCGGCGGAAGCGCCGCCATTTACTGTCATACCACCAACCCGGCCATCGCCACAGGGGATGGTGTGGCTCTGGGATACCGCGCCGGTGCCACCGTGGCGAACATGGAGTTCATTCAATTCCACCCCACTTCGCTGTACCCGGCGGAGGAGCACGCATTCCTGATCTCGGAGGCCGTGAGAGGGGAAGGCGCGCTGTTGCGCAACTGGCAAGGCGAAGCGTTCATGGAACGATACGACCCGCGCAAGGACCTCGCCCCGCGGGACATAGTGGCGCGCGCCGTGCACGCCGAATTGAAGAAGAGCCAGAAGCCGCATGTGTGGCTCGACGCTACGCACATCGCCGGGGAGCATCTGGAGAAGCGTTTTCCGAGCATTCTCGAAGGCTGCCGTTCTCGTGGAGTGGACCCGCTCGCCGATCCAATTCCGGTCGTCCCGGCAGCCCACTATACGTGCGGCGGAATATGGACGGACATCGACGGGCGCACGACGCTCCCGGGCCTGTACGCTGCAGGCGAATGCACGTGCACCGGGGTCCACGGAGCGAATCGCCTGGCGTCGAATTCGCTCCTGGAAGCCGTAGTGTTCGCGGAGAAGGCCGCGTCGCGAATGTTGCAGCGACTTCCGCTCACGCCCGCACCGCAGGGAGGAGAGGGCCCGCCCCCGCCGGATCTCTCGTCGTTTCCGGCCGAGCCGTTAGCCGGCCTGCGACGCCGACTCAAACAGCTGATGTGGGATCACTTCGGGATAGTCAGAAGACGCGAAGAGATGCGAGCCGGTGCCGCGCAGCTGGAGAGCATGCGCCGTGAGTGGTTGGATTTGCGAGGCACCGAAGAGGGATCGTGCGACTGGGCCCGCTGGACCGACGCGGCTGAGACACTGAATATGCTCGATGTGGCGGGGCTGGTGATCCGCTGCGCGATGCGGCGGCGAGAGAGCAGGGGCCTGCACTATGTGGTCGATTACCCGGCCAGGGACAACGAGGCCTACCTGCGAGACAGCTTAGTGACCGCCGTGGACTAGCGGGTCAGCCGACAGTGGAAATGACGTGTGAGCAGTGCCGTAAGGCGGGCTTTGAATTGCCAATATTGAACATCGAATGTCCAACATCCAAGAATAGTTCTTCAATATTGGCTGATCGATATTCGGTGTTCGATATTCAAAAGGGGCCAACCCGTCAGTATTGATGTCGTCCAGTACTAGGTTGTAGGGGACGGGCTGTCCATTCGGGTTGGCCCGAGTCGAGGGTCTCTTGAAGATCGTTCTGCTTGCAGTTGGAGCACCAAAGGCGGCCGCGCTGGGAACGGCGATTCGCGATTATGAAACGCGCATCAAGCGGTACTTCAGATTCGAGTCTCGTGAGATCCGGCCACAGCGCATATCGCCGGACGTGGACGTGACGGCTTTGATCGAGAGGGAGTCCAGGGAACTGCTGGCCAAGGTGCCAGACGGGCTCGAGGTCGTCGCAGTCGATCAGCGGGGCCTTGCCTGGTCATCCGAGCAGCTGGCGGGCTACCTGCAGGCCCATGCGGTGCAGGGAAGACCGGGCGTCGCGTTCCTGATCGGCGGGCCGCTGGGCATCAGCGAATCACTTCGTTCAGGAGCGTCCAGGGTCATGTCACTGTCTCCGTTCACGCTCCCGCACGAACTGGCGCGTCTGGTCCTAGTCGAGCAGATATACCGGGCGGGCACCATCAACCGCGGCGAGCCATACCACAAGGGGGGATGAGCGCCACGAAGGGAACGCCCAATTGGTATCGGGACTGGTTCGGTGAGGAGTACCTGGCACTGTACCCGCATCGCGACGAAGAGGAGGCTCAGGCGGCGGTAGAGCTTGCGGTTCGGTCCGCGGATCGCCCGGCCGGGCTGATCCTCGACCTCGCCTGCGGTGCCGGGCGTCACATGAAGGAATTCAAGCGGCGTGGGCTGGAGGTGGTGGGGCTAGATCTCTCGGAAACGCTTCTCGGAGAGGCCAAAGCTGCGGATCCCGGTCTGATGCTCGCGCAGGGTGACATGCGTCACTTGCCGTTCGCCGACGGAAGCTTCGGCCTGGTCGTGAACTTCTTCACGTCTTTTGGTTATTTCGCGGCACCGGAAGAAGATGAGCGGACGCTGGCCGAGATACGGCGCGTGCTGCGGCGCGGAGGCCGATTCATGCTGGACTTCTTGAACGCCGAAAGGGTACGTGACAACCTGGTCAGCCACGACGAACGCATGGTGGATGGCCGCCGGGTAACTCAGAGCCGAAGGCTGGAGGAAGACGGCAAGATCGTCGTGAAGGAAATCCGGATGTCGGGAACGGAGAAAGGTGAACCGGAGAGCACGTTCTACGAGCGCGTGCGCCTGTATTCACCCGCAGAGCTGGAGTCCATGCTCGAAGGCGTGGGGCTAGAACCGGAGAGTACCTTCGGCGACTACTCCGGCGGCCCGGCTTGTTCCGATTGCCCGCGCTACATCCTGCTAGGCCACGCCGTATGAACCTGAACGTGCAGCCTCTCGTATTGCAGGGGCCCGAATTGTGTAGGGCGTACAATACCGGCGAAGCCGACGCGACGTCCTTCTACCTAGCAGGATCGGCGAACGACCCCGATAGCTATCAAAGCCTAGCCGACAGGATCCGGGCCGAGACGCCTCAGTCACGCTGGCAAGCGATAGGGGATGCCTTTCGGCCCGCACACGAACCTGCGGCGGAGAAGCTGCGGGAGGTCGTCGAGCAGGGAGGCCTATTCGTGGCGACCGGTCAGCAGGCCGGGCTCTTCGTCAGTCCTCTCTTCACCCTCTACAAGGCGTTCACGGCGGCGCGGCTCGCAGAGCAGCTCACAGAGCAGCTTTCGGTTCCGGTAATGGCCCTCTTCTCCGTAGCCTCCGAAGACCACGACTGGGCCGAGGTCGACCATACCCACATCGTGGACGTTCAGAACCTCCTCGTACGTCTCAGCCTGCCCGGGCCCGGAGGGGACGAGCCCGGTGCGGCGACGCCGCCGGTGGAACGCATCGAGCTCACGCCAGACATCGAAGAAACATTCGATCACCTAGTCCAACTTACACCAGAATCAGAGTTTAAGGCGAGTATCCTCGAGCCGCTTCGAAGCGCGTATCGGCCCGGAGCACTTTTCGCCGGCGCCTTCCAGGCTGCGCTGGCTCACCTGCTGAGAAGTCACCCGTTCCTGGTCGTTCGCACCGCGGATCCGTACGTGAAAGGCCAAGCGCGCGACCTGCTGTGGGCAGAGTGGCAACGCCGCGACGAAAGCGACAAGCGCCTTCGGTCGCGGGCGGAGAGTCTGATCGCGGCCGGGTTCGAGGTACAGGTGCCCGTGAAGCCTGGCACGACGAACTTGTTCCTGGATGGCCCGCTCGGGCGCGATCGGCTTACGTGGGAAGGAAACTCGCCAACGCTGCGGAGAGCGGGAGAGCGGCTGACAGAGGAAGATCTGCAGCACGTTCTCGACCTGAGCCCCCACAGAGTCAGCCCTGGTGCCCTGTTTCGACCCGTTACGGAGGCGCGTGCGTTTCCGGTCATCGCACATGTCGGCGGGCCCAGTGAGATCGCGTATCTCGCCCAAAGCCAGGTGCTGTTCGACTTGCACGGCATTCCAGCGCCCGTCGTCGTACCGCGCGCCTCCTTTCTGCTGGTCGAGCCCAAGGTGGCTCGCGTACTCGAGAAGCACGATCTGAAGCCCGGCGATCTGGCCGGAGACCCCAACGTCGCGCTGCGCCGCATCTTGAGCGATATGGCGCCGCCCGATCTGCAGGTGAGCCTCAGCGATCTGCGCCAGTCGGTAGCCGAAGGATTGGATCGCGTTGAAACGGCGGCCGTGGAGTTCGACCCGGGCGCCAAGAGCCTGATAGGAAGCGGTAAGCAAGCCATCTTCGGCGGCATCAAGGCGCTCGAGTCGAAGTTGCAGGCGCGGGTCCGCGAGAAGCACCGGACCTCCGAGCAACAGATCGAGAAGGCGGCCGTGAACCTGTATCCCGAGGGCCGCCCGCAGGAGAGGCTGCTAAACCCGTATCCTTACCTCGTTCGCTATGGCGAAGGGCTACTGGACGTGATCTACGCCAGCGTGGTAACTCCACTCGGATAGGTCACTTGCCCTAATGCACTTCGCGACCTACGTTTTGCTGACCCAGGTTTCTCGTCGAGGTGGTGGAGCATGGTTTGGGTTCTAGGCGTTGTGGTTCTTCTCTTGATGATGATTCCCCTCACCGCGATCGTGCTGGACTCCGAGGTGGGGCGGGCGCTGGCGCGCCGTCTTGGTTCCGGCCACTCGGACGCGGAAGAGGAGGCACGCCTGAAGAGGCTCGAGGAAGAGGTGAAGTACCTATCCGAGAGCGTGCAATCCCTCCAGGACGAAACAGGCTTCATCAGGAAGTTGCTGGAGAAGCCGAAACCGCAGGATTCACTCCCGCCCGGTGAAGAGTGAGAGCGAGACCCGCCTAGGCAGAAAACCCCGCCCCGCTGTGGCCGTAGGAGCGGGGATTTTTTTGAGTCGCCTGACCGGCTTCGCGCGCGACGTGGCGATCGCTGCCTTCTTCGGAACCGGCCTCGCCGCTGACGCCTATACCGCAGCACTCAGGATCCCCAACATACTGCGCAACCTGCTGGGTGAAGGGACGCTCTCGGCCTCGTTCATCCCGGTCTATAGCGGGATGCTGGGCCGTGAGGCCGATGCGGACGCGCGCAAGCTGGCGGGAGCCATCCTCGGCATTCTGCTGGCGCTCGCAGCCGTGCTGAGCGGCATCGGCGTGCTCGCGGCTCCCTGGCTGACCCGGGTCATCGTGCCAGGCTGGTCTCCCGAGTCGGTGACGTTGACGACGAGGCTGGTGCGCATCCTGTTCCCGATGGCTGGCTTCAT
>JBDHHL010000364.1:0-4926 GCA_039589375.1 Gemmatimonadota bacterium
GATCGTACTGTACGGCGTCGGCGATCATGGCGGCGGACCGACCATCGCTATGCTGCAGCGTGCCGAGGACCTGCGACGCGTGCCGACTTTCCCCGTCATGGTCTACGCGGAGCCGCTGGCCGCGCTCGAAGCGGTCGAGGGTAGCGGCGAACCCAACCAGCTGCCGGCTTGGAACGACGAGCTCTACCTGGAATACCACCGCGGCACCTACACGACGCAGGCGCGATCGAAGTCGCGGAACCGGCGTAGCGAAGCGATGCTGCAGGCGGCGGAAGCTCTGGCAACCGTCGGGGCGCAGCCGTACCCGCGCAAGAGGCTCGAGGACGCGTGGCGCCTTGTCCTGTTCAATCAATTCCACGACATCTTGCCCGGCTCGGGTATCCGCGAAGTCTACGAAGACGCGGAAGTGCTCTACGACAGCGCTTGGGCAGTCATCGACTCGGTGAAAGCAGCCGGCTTCGCCGGGCTCCGGGCCCTGATGGATACACGTGGTCGAGATGAGACCGTAGTCGTGTTCAACCCACTCGGATGGCCGCGCAGCGGTGTGGTGACCGCGACTCCGCCCGGGCCACCCGAGGCGTCTACGCCGTCACCGCGCGAAACCGGTCAGGTATCGCGTCTCAGCCGGCGCGGCGTTCGAATGGCTGTGCAGGATGTTCCCGCCTTCGGAGCCAAGGTGGTCCGCATGCCGCGCGACACCATGCCGAAAGACGTTAGGCGCTTGCCCGCACCCAGGGCCGGCTCGGATTGGCTCGAAAACGCCTTCTTGCGGGTGGAGATCGATCCGCGCTCTGGTGACATCACGCGGATCTACGACAAGGTGAACGAGCGCGAGGCGCTCGCGCCCGGGGGGCGCGGTAACGTCCTGCAGGTATTCGATGACCGACCCGATCAATGGGACGCCTGGAACATCGTGATCACCGGCGACATGTGGGAGGTGGGCGGTATCTACGGGCTTAGCGCCGTCGCCGACCCTTGGAAGGCCGAGCTGCGCCTCGAGCGGCGCTGGGGGAACTCCACCTTTCACCAGCGGCTCGTGCTCGCCCGAGACGCTCGCTACCTGGACGTTCAGAACGAGTTCGACTGGCAGGAGGAGAGAAAAGCGCTCAAGGTCGCGTTCTCTCTGAATGTCGAAGCCGATTCGGCCACCTTCGAGATTCCTTACGGTACCGTCCGCCGTACGGGTCGGCCTCGTACCAAGGCGGAGCGAGCCAAGTTCGAGGTGCCAGGGCAGCGCTGGGCCGATGTTTCGCAGCACGACTACGGCGTCAGCATCCTGAATGACAGCAAGTACGGCTGGGACTACAAAGAGAACGTCCTGCGTCTGACGCTTCTGCGCTCGCCTCTGTGGCCGGATTCGCTGGCGGACCGCGGGGCACAAGCGTTCCGCTTTGCCGTGTACCCCCACGCGGGCGACTGGCGGGCAGCCGAAACTGTGCGCCGTGCGGCGGAATACAACGTGCCTCTGTTGGCAGCCTATGAGCCGGAACACAACGGACGGCTGGGCAAGGAAGTGTCGTTTGCCGCGGCCGATCCCGCCAACGTCGAACTGGCCTGGCTGAAACGTGCCGAAGATTCCGACAGCTGGGTGCTGCGGCTGGTTGAGTGGCACGGGGCCGATGCCGAGGTGGAAGCAACCGTTGCCTGTCCTGTGCAGCGGGCATGGCGTGCCAATCTACTGGAGGATCCCGCCGAGCCGGTCAAGGTGAACGGCCGGAGAATGCGCCTGTCGCTGCGTCCGTACGAGATTGCGACGCTGTTGGTGGAGTGCAGACGATGACGCGCGTCTCTCGCAAGCGAAGCACGGAGTCTGCACTTGGTCGTTTTACATTCGTCATTCTACATTCTTCATTCGCTGTAGGCGTAATCGCGCTTCACGCGCTCGCTCTGACAGCCTGCACGTCCCCAGAGCATCCCCAGGGTGAAACCACCGTTCCCATCATGACTTTCAACCTTCGCTACGGGACGGCGGACGATGGAGAGAACAGCTGGCCTCATCGGCGCGATCTCGTGCTTGACGTCATCCGCGAACAGGCGCCGGACGTTTTGGGGGTGCAGGAGGCGCTGAGGTTCCAGCTCGACGAATTGGCGGCGGCCTTCCCTGAGTATGCGGAGGTCGGCGTAGGTCGGGACGACGGCGGTACGGCCGGCGAGTACGCCGCTATCCTGTATCGAGCGGATCGATTCGAGGCCACCGAGGACGGAACGTTCTGGTTCTCTGAGACGCCGGACCAGCCCGGCTCGACTGGGTGGGGCGCGGGATTGCCGAGGGTGTGTACATGGGTGCGGCTGGCGGAACGTGCGTCCCGCCGCTTCTTCTACGTCTACAACGTGCACTTCGATCACGAGTCGCAGGAGTCACGGGAGCGCAGCGCGATGCTGCTTGCGAGTCGAATCCTGCGGCGTGCCGGCACGGCCCCGGTCGTCGTGGTCGGCGATTTCAACGCCGGCGAGGACAACGCGGCAATTCTGTATTTGAAGGGTCAGGTAGAGCCTGCACCCGAGTTAAGGCTGCTCGACAGCTTCAGGGTCCTCCACCCTGATTCCTCGGAGGTCGGGACCTTCAACGGCTTCAGCGGTGCCACGAGCGGAAGCAAGATCGATGGCATTCTTGTTTCCAGCGATTGGGAAGTGGAGAGTGCGGCAATCGTCCGTACGTCGCGGCGTGGTCGCTTCCCGTCGGATCACTTCCCGGTAGTCGCCACGCTGAAGTACCGAGAGGAGGTGCGGTGACCCGTACTACCGCCGTGGCCTTCGCGGCGGTGCTTCTTCTCGTCTCGGCTTCCTGCAGTAGATCGCCTGCCGACGACCGCATCGTCGTCGGGGTGCCGTCCGATGTGGGAGCGCTTCTGCCCGTGCTCCGCAACACGGCGCTGGACGGCGAGGTCAACGCTCTTCTCTACCTCAGCCTGGTGTCTGCCCGCTGGGGCGACGGCTCGCTGGAATATGTCGTGGATGATTTATCGCTGGCTGAGCGTTGGGAGTACGATTCCGACTCGACGACGATCGCGTTCGTGCTCAGGCAGGACGCGGTATGGTCGGATGGCCGCCCAATCGGTCCTTACGATGTCGTCTTCACCTACGAAGTGCTACGCGATCCCGCCGTCACTTCGCCCTATGCTGAAGTGTGGCAGCACCTCGATTCGGTCGTCCAGGTCGCGGATCGACGGGTGGCATTCCACTTCCGGCGACGCTACCCGGGCATGCTGTTCGATGCGCGGATCGGAATCATCCCAGCGCATGTCTTCGAGGAGGCTGTGAGCCGTGGCGCTGCTCTGGCTAGCCATCGCGCGCTGGTCGAGCCGGCTGAGCTCGTAGTCAGCGGGCCTTACCGTGTGGCCGAGTGGCGCAGGGGCGAACGTCTCGTGCTCGAGGCCAATCCGCTCGCCTTCACCGATGCGCCGCGTACCCAGTCCGTGGTCTTTCGTGTCATCCCTGAACTGACGACACGCCTGGCCGAGCTGGAAGGTGGACGAATCGATGTCCTGGATGTCTCGGGTCCGCTGGCAGCAGCTCGGGCCGACCCGGTCCAAGTCGTTTCGCGCTATCGCCTGGAGTCGAGCGAGGATCGTAACTACGACTACATCGCATGGAACGGAGCGATGTTCGAACCCTTCAGCCAGCCGGCGGTTCGGCAGGCACTGTCTCTAGCCATGGACCGTGGGGCGATCCTCGCCGGTCTTGGCATCGAAGACCACGCCCGACCCGCGGCTGGGCCGTATCCGCCTATCTTCGGAGATGTCGCGGATCCCGAGGTGAGGTCGGATCCTTACCTACCGGATAGCGCTCGGGCGATACTGGCGGCGCACGGCTGGAGAGACCGCGACGAAGACGGGCTCCTCGATCGGGACGGAGTACCGTTTCGCTTCACCTTGCTCACGCCCGCGGGAAACCAGCGACGATCCGCAGCTGCGAAGATCATTCAGGCGCAGTATGTCGAGACCGGCATCGACATGTGGATCAGACAGGTGGAGTTCAACGCTCTGCTCGATGCGGTATTCGAGCGCCGCGACTTCGAAGCGGCGTTGCTCGGCTGGCAGATTCCCCTGGAGCACGACTACCTCATCGGCCATTTCTGGCCGCCCGACCACCCGATCAACATGACGGGCTATGCGAACGCCGCTCTCGATACCATCATCCCCTTGGCTGAAGTCGCCCCGACCGAGGAAGAGGCCGTCAAATACTGGAAGGCTGCAGCTCGGGTGATCGCGAAGGACCGGCCCTTCGCGTTCTTGTGGTACTTCGATGATGTCTTGATAGTAGATCACCGTATAATTGGTCTGCGGGTCGATACGTACGGTCTGTACCAAAACCTTCACCAGTGGAGGGTGGAGCGATAAGCGAATCGCATAGGCTCCGAATTGTAGAATCGGGCTGCGGCGTACTGTTCGATCTGGACGGCGTGCTCGTGAACAGCGAGGGGCTCAAGGCCGCCGCCCATACCCAGACCGTCGCCAGCTACGGAGGAACGCTTGAACCCTGGCAGTACCGGGCGGAAATGGGCCGGGCCTACGATGATGTCATCGAAGCGTTCATCTCGCGCACCGGCATCGACGCACGGCCGGAAGCCTACTCGAACGAGTTCCGCTCCGCCTACCTCGATCTGGTCAGAACGCGCCTGCAGCTGACTCCAGGGGCAGAGGATCTTCTAGGGACGCTTCGCGAGCGAGGCTACCGGTTGGCCGTTGTGAGTTCGAGCCTGCGCTGGATGATGGATGAGATCATGGCGCGAACTCGCCTGGACCGCTTCTTCCAGACGATCGTATCGGCGGAGGACGTACGAGAGGAGAAGCCGTCACCGGAGCCCTACCTGCTGACGCTAGAGAGGCTGTCGCTCGCCCCGGAGAACGCCGTCGTTTTCGAGGACACGCAGTCCGGCGTCACCGCAGGCACACGTGCCGGCGTCAAGGTGGTTGCCATGCGCCA